>DATMCA010000171.1:0-6929 GCA_035559015.1 Umezawaea sp.
CCGACAGCACGCCCTGCTCCGATACGCCCTGCTCCGACAGGGAGGCGTGGACGAGGTCCGTGACCAAGCCGGAGCGGGACGCGAACATGGTGTCCACCTCCGGCACGACGACAGGTTCGGGCGCGACCCCGACCGGTACCGCCCTGGGGACGACCGCCTCCGGGGCCGCTCCCAACCCGGCCTCGACGACATCCGCTTCGGGCGCGATGGCCGGCTCGGGCTCGGCGACCGATTCCGGCCGGACCGATAACTCGGGCCGGGCGACCAGTTCCCGCTCGACCTCGGACCGCTGCCCGTTCCGGGCGGTCGGGATCGCCTCGTGAACCGGGCCGGAGGGCTCCTCACCCGGCATCGGCACAACTTCTGCCACAGGTTCGGCGACAGGCTCGGTCTCGGCGATCATCACCCGCAGGGTGTTCGGCTCCGCCTCGGGCCTGGCCACCGGCGTGCAGGCCGCTTCGAGCAGGAGTTCCTGCTCCTCGTACAGCGACCGCCCGGTCCACGGGTCGACCTGCACCCAATTCGCCCGACCGTTGTTCGGCAGCGCCGCGAACGAGCGCTCGGCCTTCGGTTCGGCGACTTCCAGCGGCTCGGCGGCCGGTTCCTCGACCACCACGGGCAACCGCGCGGGCGGCGGGTCGAACACGCCGGTGAAGGTGGGGTCCGGAGCCAGTGCCAACGCGGCCGGGGCGGCATCGCCGTGTTCCAGCGCTACCGGAGCGGGGAGGCCGACGACCGGGTTGCGGTGGATCGGTTTCGCGGCGACCTCGGCCGACGGCAGGCTGAGCCGGAGGGGCGGCACGGGCTCGGGTTGCGGGGGTGCGGTCGGCACCGGCGCATCCTCGGCCGGGTCCGGGTGGCGCAGCATCACCGCGGTCACCACGCAGCCCGCGGCGAACGACAACGCGCACAAACCGAACACGAAAGCGACAGCGCCTGCCATGACCGTCCCTCAACTCACCTGGACGTCGACGGCAGGACCGCCCTCGGAGGGCGGCCCCCACACCGGATCGACGATGACCTTTGTCTTGATGGCTCCCACGGGCACGCCGCGGTCGATCAGGAAGTCGCGCACGAGCATCGCCCGCTCCATGGCGAGGACGTCGCAGCGGTGCGAGGCCGTCTCCCCGTTCCACGCGTGCGAGACGAGGGTGATCGCCGCGTCACCGGTGCGCCACAACAGGTTCCCGACGCCCGTCTGCACCTCGGCACCGGGACCGGTGAACTCGGCGGTGCCCGGCGTGAAGGTGATGCCCTTGACGCCGTTCGACGTGAACAGCGTGGACACCCGGTACTGCACCGCTTCCGGCGTCGGCGGCGCGGGCGGGAGCAGGACCGGGGGCAGCGGGACGTCGATCACGACCGGGACGGGTGGCGGTGGCACGGCGCCCTTGATCTCCGGCGTGGGAGGCGGGGACGAGAACGGGAGCACGTCCGTCAGCTCCTCGCCGTACACGGTGAACGCGAACGCCGTCGCGCCGGCGGGCACGAGGAGGGCCGCCAGCGCCAGCGGCAGCCAGCGCGATTTCCTGGTCATGCACGAACTCCCCGAACTCAGGCGCGCAACGCGAGCGCGCCGTTCTCACTGCTGGAAACCTGTTCGGGGATCAACCCCGGCACCCGGTCGGCCGCCGCGGCGAGCGCGCTGCGGGCGGCGGCCAGCTGGGTCGCCACGGTTCGGCGCAGCTCCTGGAGTTCTTCCGCGTGCTGCTGGATCTCGGCGATCCGCCGTTGCGCTTCCCGGCTGGCGACCTTGACGACGAACTCGCCCCTGGCCTTCGCCATGGACTCCTGCTCGGCGAGGTGTTGAGCGGTTTCGTTGCGGCGGCGGGTGATCGTGAGGTCGAAGAACGTCTGCGCCTTCTCCCGGCGCAGTTCGGACTCGGCTTCGAGCTTGTTGCACTGCTCGGCCGTCTCCTCCAGCAGGATGTCCGCGTCGAGCTGGGCCTGCTCCATCGCGGCGACGCACTCGGCCTCGACCTGGGCCGTGCGCCGGACGTGGTGCGCCGCCATCTCGGCGGCGCGGCGCTCCAGGTCGACCTCGCGCTGGTCCAGCTCGGCGGTGCGGCGGGCCGCTGCCTCGCGGGCCTGCCTCGACTGCTCCTCGACCTCCGCGCGGAGTTTGGCCACCTCGCGTTCGGCCTGGGCGCGCAGCTCGGCCAGCTCGACCTCGGTCCGCTGCCGCAGCGACGTGACCTCGCGGTCGGCCCTGATCCGCAGCTCTGCCGACTCGTCCTCGGCGAGCATCAGCATCCGGTGCAGGCGTTCGGTCGCCCCCGCGGTCGTGGACGGCGACATCTCCAGCCGTTCGACCCGCGTGCGCGACTCCTCCAGGTCCTGGCGCGTCATCTCCAGCAGTTTGCGCAGATCAGCGGCCTGCGCCATGGCTTCGGCGCGGTCGATGCTGGTGTAGCGCAGCTGGTCTTCCAGGTTGTCGATGTGCTCGATCACCTGGCGTCGGTGGAATCCCCGGTACACGACGTCGAAACCCGCGTGCAGCGGAACAACTTCCTGCTCTTTTGCACCCATGGCTGACCACTCATCCCGCCTAGTTGAAGATTGGCCGAGAGTACCGATGAGGTCTACCACCAACCAGCCTCTCCGGGCTCGTTCAAGCTGAGCCGAAGCGATCTCACGTACCCGACGACCAGGGTAAACACTGGTCCGAAAGATCAAAACCCGGTGGCCACAGGTCACCCGATTGTGTCTATTTAACGGAGAGCTTCCTGGGCATTGCGCCATCAGCGGGTAGTTAATTGGACCGCTATCGCACGGAATGCGGAACTCATTCGAGTTAATCGCGAATACAACCGGTCACGCTCGCCCGACTTGCTACCAGCGAGTAACGAGCCACTACTCTGGCCGGGTGACGCCAGCGCCCCTGCCTCTCACCGGTGAGCGGACCGTGCCCGGTATCGACGTCGAGAACTACTGGTTCCGCAGACACGAGGCGGCCTACCTCGACCTGCTGCGCCACTGCGAGGACGCGGTCGTGCTCGAAGCGGGCTGCGGCGAGGGCTACGGCGCGAAGCTGATCGCCGACCGGGCCGCGCGGGTGGTCGCGCTGGACTACGACGCGTTCACCGCCGCGCACGTCGCCGCCGCCTACCCCGAGCTGGCCGTGGTGCGCGGGAACCTGGCGTCCCTGCCGCTCCGCACGGGGAGCGTCGACGTGGTGGCGAACCTCCAGGTGATCGAACACCTGTGGAACCAGGAGGAGTTCGTCGCCGAGTGCGTGCGCGTGCTGCGTCCCGGCGGCAGGCTGCTGATGACCACGCCGAACCGGCTGACGTTCTCGCCGGGGCTGGACAAGCCGCACAACCCGTTCCACACCAGGGAACTCGCGCCCGACGAGCTGCACGAGCTGCTGGACGTGCCGGGCCTGCGGATCGAGTCGCTGACGGGACTGCGGCACGGGCCGAGGCTGCTGGAACTGGACGCCGCGCTCGGCGGGTCGATCATCGACGCGCAGGTGGACGTGGTGCTGTCCGGCGGCGAGTGGTCGCCCGAGCTGCTGGCCGCCGTGACGTCCGTGCGCGGTGACGACTTCGACATCACCGCCGACGACCTCGACACGAGCCTCGACCTGGTGGCCGTGGCGGTTCGGGCATGACCGACGAGGGCACGTTCTGCCTCGTGCTGCACAGCCACCTGCCGTGGCTCGCGCACCAGGGCGGGTGGCCGGTCGGCGAGGAGTGGCTGTACCAGGCGTGGGCGCACTCGTACCTGCCCGTGGTCGACCTGCTGGAGCGGTTCGCCGCCGAGGGCCGCCGGGACGTGCTCACGCTCGGCGTCACGCCGGTGCTGGCCGCGCAGCTCGACGACCCGTACAGCCTGCGCGGCGTCCACGACTGGCTGGGCAACTGGCAGCTGCGCGCCCAGTACGCCGGGCGCAGGCTGGCCGACCTCAGCACCTACGAGCACCGGCGGTCCGCCTGGGCGCTGGAGAGGTTCGAGACCCGCTGGCGGCACGGGTTCTCGCCGGTGCTCCGGCCACTGGTCGACTCCGGCACGGTCGAACTGCTCGGCGGCCCGGCCGCGCACCCGTTCCAGCCGCTGCTCGACCCCCGGCTGCGGGCCTTCTCGCTGCGCACCGGGCTGGAGGACACGGCCCTGCGGATCGGCTCCACGCCCGAGGGCATCTGGGCCCCGGAGTGCGGCTACGCGCCCGGCATGGAGACCGGGTACGCGGCGGCGGGCGTGCGGCGGTTCATGGTCGACGGCCCGTCGCTGAACGGCGACACGTCCGCCGCGCGGACCGTCGGCGACTCGGACGTCGTCTGCTTCGGGCGTGACCTGGAGGTGTCGTACCGGGTGTGGTCGCCGAAGGTCGGCTACCCCGGCGACCCGGCGTACCGCGACTTCCACACCTACGACCACCCGACCGGGCTCAAGCCGTCGCGGGTGACCGGCGTCGACGTGGCGCCCGAGGACAAGGAGCCGTACGAGCCCGTCGCGGCGGCGGCCGTCGTGCAGCGGCACGCGGCGGACTTCGTGGACGCCGTCGTGCGGCGGTTGCGGGACCTGAAGGCCCGGCACGGACGGCCGAGCCTCGTCGTGGCCGCGTACGACACCGAGCTGTACGGCCATTGGTGGCACGAGGGTCCGGCGTGGCTGGAGGCCGTGCTGCGGGCCCTGCCGCTCGCCGGGGTGCGCGTGACGACGCTGCGCGGCGCGCTGGAGGCCGGGCACCTCGGCGGGCGCGTCGACCTGCCGGCGTCGTCGTGGGGCGCGGGCAAGGACTGGGGCACGTGGGCCGGTCCGCAGGTGTCGGACGTCGTGCACGGCAACGCCGAGGTCCAGCGCGAACTGCTGGCGCTCGACTTCGACGGCGCGGTGCGGGACCCCGTGCTGGACCAGGCCGTGCGGGAGGCGCTGCTGGCGCTGTCCAGCGACTGGGCGTTCATGATCACGAAGAACTCCGCGGCCGACTACGCCCGCTACCGCGCGAAGGTGCACGCGGAGCGGTTCCGCGAACTCGTGACGCGGCGCGACGACACCGCCCGTGCGGCGGAACTGCGGCAGCTCGACGGCCCGTTCGGCCACCTCGACGCCAGAGGACTGGCGACGTGCACGAAATGCGAGGATGTCTCATGCGCGTGCTGATGCTGTCCTGGGAATACCCGCCGGTCGTCGTCGGCGGGCTCGGCAGGCACGTCCACGCGGTCGCGACGCAGCTCGGCGCGTTGGGCCACGAGGTCGTCGTGCTGTGCCGCCAGCCGTCCGGCAGCGACGCGATCACCCACCCCACGACGGACGAGGTGTCCGAGGGCGTGCGGCTGATCCGGGTCGCCGAAGACCCGGCGCACCTCGTGTTCGAACGCGACCTGGTGGCGTGGACGCTGGCCATGGGTCACGCGATGACCCGCGCGGGCCTGGCGCTGCTCCGCGACTGGCGCCCCGACGTCGTGCACGCGCACGACTGGCTCGTGACCCACCCCGCCGTCGCGCTCGCCGAAGCCGCCGAGGTACCGCTGGTCGCGACCGTGCACGCCACGGAGGCCGGGCGGCACAGCGGATGGCTGTCGCAGACGCTGAACCAGCAGGTGCACTCGGTCGAGTGGTGGCTGGCGAACCGGGCCGACTCGCTGATCACCTGCTCGGCCGCGATGCGCACCGAGGTGGCGCACCTGTTCGACGTCGACCGGACCGGGATCACCGTGCTGCACAACGGGATCGAGCCACGCCGCTGGAAGGTCAAACCCGCCGAGGTCGCCGCGGCCAGGAAGAGGTTCAGCCCGCACGGCGACCCACTGCTGCTGTTCTTCGGCCGCCTGGAGTGGGAGAAGGGCGTGCAGGACCTGCTGGCCGCACTCCCCCGGATCCGCCGGACCCACTGCGGGACCCGGCTCGTCGTCGCGGGCGAGGGCAGCCACGCCGACTGGCTCGTCGAACAGTCGCGCAAGCACAAGGTGCGACGAGCCGTGGACTTCGTGGGCCACCTGTCCGACCGGGAACTGACGGCGGCACTGGCCGCCGCCGACGCGGTCGTGCTGCCGAGCAAGTACGAACCGTTCGGGATCGTGGCCCTGGAAGCCGCTGCCGCCGGGACGCCGCTGGTGGCGTCGACGGCCGGCGGGCTCGGCGAGGTCGTGCGGGACGGCGATACCGGGCTGTCGTTCACGCCTGGTGACGTGGACGGGATCGGGACGGCGGTGCGGTCGGTGCTGGCGGACCGGGCCGGTGCGGTGCGACGGGCTCGGGCGGCGAAGGCGCGGCTGGCCACGGACTTCGATTGGACGAAGATCGCTGCTGGGACGGTGGAGGTTTACCGGTCGGCCGTGGTGAAGGCGCCGGTGGTGCTGGGGAGGCCGAAGATCGCTACGGGGAACATGTTCGTTTGAGAGAGGGCACAGGGGCTTCGCCGCACTGCCGGGGGCGTTGCTGCCTGGGTGACGGTGGCTGGCGGGGTCGAGATAGATCACTGACTTGGGCTTGTCTCCGTTTCGGATCCCGAGCTGAGCCAGTTGTCGGAGGTCGACCCTTCTCGCACCTCTCTGCTGCCTCGGGCTTGAAAGTCGCCCACGCTCGGACCCAGCCTTCGAGTTTCACCCAGACCTCCCCCCTCACCCCGATCCCCAGCGTCTTCGTGTTTCCCTTTTCTTGTCAAGGCATATTTCCCGCCTTGACAAGAAAAGGGAAACATCGAAATAATTGCGCTGCGGGGTGAAACAATTAGAGTTGTTCGAGGTGGAACCCCCTCACCCCGCTCGCGCAATTATCTCTATCGCCCGCTTTGTTTGTCAAGGCGGGAAAGATGCCTTGACAAACAAAGCGGGCGATGAGGGCGCTTCGGATCGGGGCGACGGGGAGGGTGTGTTCGGAGTTGGGTCTGCTGAAGACGCTTCCTCGCGGTGAGCGCCAGTGGGTCCGGGGCTGATCAAGTGGGCCCGGTTGAGTGGCTGAACGCCGGCAGGTCCGGGGCTGAG
>DATMCA010000172.1:0-2850 GCA_035559015.1 Umezawaea sp.
CTGGCTGGAGCTGCCCGACCCGCCGCCGGGGTGGGGGCTGGCGGGGTCGGCGCATCTGCTGGTCGGGTCGCTGGCGCACTCGAGCCGGTGGCGGGCGGTGCTGGCCGAGGCCGAGGACCAGCCACACCTGATCGAGGCCCTCGATCAGGTGGTGCGCCGGCTGGGCGGGGTGAGCCGGTACTGGCGGTTCGACCGGATGGCCACGGTCTGTCATCCCGGCTCGGGTCGGGTCACCGCGAGCTTCGCCGCCGTCGCGAAGCATTACGGCGCCGGGGTGAAGGTGTGCCCGTCGCGGCGCGGGCAGCGCAAGGGGGTGGTGGAGAAGGCCAACCACAGCGCGGCGCAGCGCTGGTGGCGCACCCTGGCCGACGAGCACACGATGGTGGGCGCGCAGGCCGACCTGGACCGGTTCTGCGTCCGGGTCGGCGACGCCCGGACCCGCCGCCGCGACGGGGTGAAGGTCACCGTGGCCGAGCTGGCCGCCGCCGAGCCGCTGCTCGTGGCACCGGCCGAGGCGTACCCCGCGGTGCTCACCGTGTCCCGCGCGGTGTCGGCGCAGGCGCTGGTGGCCTTCCGCGGCAACGCCTACTCGGTGCCGCCGGGGATGTCGGGCCGGGAGCTGATCGTGTCCGCCCGGCTCGGGTCCGGGCTGGTGGAGGTGGCCACCGAGGCTGGGGTGGTGCTGGCCCGACATCGCCGCGGCCCGGACGGCGCCGGCGCGGTGGTCCGCGACCCCGGGCACGTCGCCGCGCTGGAGGCCGCGGTGCTGGCCGGGTTCACCGACCGGGCGGCCTGCCGCGGCAAGACCCGACGGCCTCCGTCGGCGGCGGCTCGCGCCGAGGCCGCCCGGCTCCGCGGCGAACCCGCGCCCCGCTGCGACGCCGCTGGCTCCGACGCCGGCGGCGGGCAGGTGGTCGACTTCGCCGCCTACGCCGCTGCGGTCCACCCGATCACCGGCCCGATCACCGGCCCGATCACCGGTGTCGGCCCGGCCGAGGGGACGTCGTGACCGCCGCGACGCTGGGCGCAACCGAGCCGACCTCCGGCAGCGGGCAGCCGCGGTCGGCCGGGGAGGCAGCGCTCTACCAGCGGCTCCGCGAGCACCTGGCCTACCTGCGGCTGCCCGACGCGGCCGCGGCGCTGCCCGGCGTGCTCGACGACGCCCGCGCCCAGTCGCTGTCCGCGGTGGCCACCGTGGAACGGCTGCTCGCCGTCGAGGTCGCCGCCACCCAGGCCCGCCGGCTGGCCTCACGCACACACTTCGCCTGTCTGCCCGCCGGCTACACCCTGGCCGACTTCGACTACACCGCCCAACCCGGGGTGGACGAGGCGTTGATCCGCGACCTGGCGTCGCTGCGGTTCCTCGACGAGGCCGCCAACGTCCTGTTCATCGGGCCCCCCGGGGTGGGCAAGACGATGCTGGCCATCGGGCTAGCCCGCGCCGCCCTGCAGGCCGGGCACCGGGTCTACTTCACCACCGCCGAAGACCTCGCCGCCCGCTGCACCCGCGCGGCCCGCGAAGGCCGCTGGGCGCACATGCTGCGGTTCTACACCGGCCCGAAACTCCTGGTCATCGACGAATTCGGGTACCGAAGGCTGGACGAGGACGCCAACGCCGCGCTGTTCCAGGTGATCTCCCAGCGCTACCTCAAAGCCAGCGTGATCATCACCAGTCACGCTGGGATCGCCACCTGGGCCGACCGCTTCGCCGACCCCATGATGGCCGCCGCGGTCCTGGACCGGCTGCTGCACCGCGGCATCGTCGCCGCGATCGACGGCCCGTCCTACCGGATGCGCGCCCACCAGGCCCGCGCCGAAGCCCTCCGCCAGGCGGTCCGCTCATGACCACCACCGGCACCGGCACCACCGGCAGCTGCCCGGTCTGCGGGCAGACCTTCACCACCACTGCTTACCAGCTCCCGCGGCGCCGCTACTGCTCCGAACGCTGCCGCAAGACCGCCTGGCGCCGTCGCCACCCCGGCCGCCGCCGCCGTCCCAACCCCGTCCCGGACGCCGTCGCGCGTCTCGACCCCGTCCCGCGTCCCAACAACCTCGTCGACGCCGCCGCCCGCGCCGAACCCACCGCCCGCGCCGAACCCACCGCCCGCTGCCCGCACTGCGCCGGCCCGGTCGCGGTCATCACCCTGCTCGTCGCGCCGGCTGCCGCTCAGGTCCCCATCCCCGGAGCCCGCCATGACTGACCCCGATCCCCGACCCATCCGAGCCGCCGCCACTGACCGAGTGGAGCCGGTCACCGCCCGCGACATCGCCGCATTCACCGCCCGGCTCGCCCGGCTGCGCTCACCGGCACTCGGCGGCGACCCCGCCGCCTACGCCGCCGAGCACGCCGCACTGCTGGCCCACAAGGCCGAACTGTTCGCCCGGATCGCCGACCAGCATGCCGGCACCGATCCCGCACACGCGGGCGAGGCCCGCGAGATCGCCGAACGCGCACACGCCGCGGCGCAACACACCGTCGATGCACATGACACGACCAATGTCAAAGACCTACCATCCCCTTCGTTCCCAGGGTGGGGAATTTCGCTGATCGACTCTGGGGAATTTCGGCGAGCGTCATCACCGCCGCGGAGCAGGTGGCCGCCGTGCGGCAGGACGCCGCGCGGGAGCAGGCCGAGGTGCGGGCCGGGCTCGAAGCTCAGATCGCGGCGGCGGAGGAGGCCCGCGCCGGGCTTGTGGCCCGTGCCGAGCAGGCTGAAGCCGAGGCCGGGCAGACACGTAACGCCGTGGCCGAGGCTGATGCACGGCTGACTGAGGCGGTGGCGGGGAAGGCTGCAGCCGAGCAGAAGGTGGCAGCCGCGGAGTCCCGGGCTGATCAGGCTGAGCGGGCCG
>DATMCA010000173.1:0-18831 GCA_035559015.1 Umezawaea sp.
GGCGTAGCCGGGGAGGGTGTCGATCACGGCTTCCGCGCCGAGCATCGTGCCCTGCAACGTGTACAGCGGGTGCAGCCGCTCCGGGCCGGGGAGCGTGGCGAGGACGCCGTGCACCCAGCCCAGGAACGCCTCGGCCTCCGCCGTGGAACCCACCGACACCAGCGCCTGCGCGGTCAGCGCCGCGTCGCGCAGCCAGCAGTAGCGGTAGTCCCAGTTGCGGATGCCGCCCAGCTCCTCGGGGAGCGACGTCGTCGCGGCCGCCATGATCGCGCCGGTGTCGGCGTGCACGAGGCCCTTCAACGTCAGCGCCGAGCGGGACACCAGGTCGGTCTGCAACGGCGGGAGCTTGAGCGTCGCCACCCAGTCCGACCAGTACGCGCCCGCGCGTTCACGGCGGTCCGCCTCGCTGAGCGTGGCGTCGGACAGGTCGTCCGTGCCGCAGCGCAGCTCCAGCAGGATCGGGGCGCCCTCGCGCGGCCGGACGACCGCGCGGGCGGTCTCCTGGAGGCCGTCCGAGGTGATCTCCCAGTCGACGCCGGGGGACCGCAGCACCATCGGGTCGGACGTGCCGACGATGCGCAGGCCGTCGCGCTCGCGCAGGAGCCGCACGGGCACCTGGCCGAACTCCGGCCGCGGCGCGAACGTGATCACCGCGTTGGTGGAGCCGCTGATCCGCCGGACCAGGTCCGTGCGGTGCGAGGCGCTGAAGTGGTCCAGGTAGTCCGACACGAGCAGTCGGGACCACCGGGTCTCCACGATCATGGTTCCGGGCACGTAGCGCTGCCCCAGGGGCAGCGAGCCGTGCTCGGGCTTGATCGAGAAGTGGCCCGCCTCCGGGCCGCCGAGCAGGTCCGCGAAGACCGCGGCCGAGTCCGGCTCCGGGTGGCACAGCCAGTTGATCCGCGCGTCGGGGGTGACCAGCGCGACGGACCGCTCGTTGGCGAGCATCGTCAGCCGCTCGATCGGCACGGCCTGGTCGCCGTGCAGCCAGTTCCGCCGCTCCTCCAGGAGGAACGCCAGCACCGTGGCGACGTCGGTCGTGTCCTCGATCTTGTACTCGGCCAGGGACTCGCCGTCGCCGACCTTGATGCCGACGTCCGGCCCGGACAGCCGGGCGAACGCCTTCTCGTCGGTCACGTCGTCGCCGACGAACACCGCCGCGGTCGCGCTGACCCGGTGGCGCAGCACGTCGAGGGCGTGGCCCTTGTCGGTCTGCACGACGGCCAGCTCGACGACGGCCTTGCCCTCGGTGACGTGGACGCCGTCCCAGGTGCACGGGCCGGAGCGGACCGCGTCGAGCACGGCCTGGCCGACGGAGGCCTCGGCGCGGCGGACGTGCACCGCGATGCTCGCGGGCTTGACCTCCAGGCCCACACCCTCGTTGCCCGCTACCAGCTGCTCCAGCTCGGCTTCGAGCCTGCGGTGCAGCGCCTTGGCGTCGGCGTCCAGCGCGTGCACGAAGCCGACGTCGAACTCGGAGCCGTGGGATCCGACCAGGTGCACCTCGGACGGGAGTCGCGAGAGCGTCGCGAGGTCCCGCAGGGCGCGGCCGGAGATGACTGTCGTGGTGGTCTCGTGGAGCCCGGCCAGTGAGCGGAGCGCACCCACGGACTCGGGCAGCGGGCGGGCCTGTTCGGGGTCGGCGACGATCGGTGCAAGTGTCCCGTCGTAGTCGCACGCCACCAGCAGTCGTGGGGTGCGAGCCAACTGCACGATCGCTCGGCGCAGGTCCGCGGGGAGGGCCTCGGCGGTCAACGCCCCTCCTCTTTTTTAGATGGGACAGGTCAGGGGGACTGGAATGATTCAGATCGCGGTCTGCGTGCCGAGCGCTTCGAGGAACGACCGCGCCCAACGGTCGACGTCATGGGTCAGAACTTGGCGTCGCAGGGCGCGCATCCTACGGCGGCCTTCGGCGGGGTCGATGGTGAGGGCGGAGTCCAGGGCGTTCTTCACCCCGTCCAGGTCGTGCGGGTTGACCAGGTAAGCGCTGGTCAGCTCGGCGGCCGCGCCGGCGAACTCGCTGAGCACCAGCGCTCCGCCGAGGTCGTACCTGGTCGCCACGTACTCCTTGCAGACCAGGTTCATGCCGTCGCGGACCGGGGTCACCACCATGACGTCCGCCGCGCTCATGAACGCGGCCAACTCCTCGCGGTCGACCGACTGGTGCAGGTAGTGCACGACCGGCCTCCCGACCCTGGCGAACTCCCCGTTGATCCTGCCCACGATCTGCTCGATGTCGCCTCGCATCTGCTTGTAGTGCTCGACCCGTTCGCGGCTCGGGGTGGCGAGCTGCACCATCGCCACGTCCTCCGGGTCGATCCGACCGTTCTCCAACAGCTCGTGCAGCGCCCGCAGCCGGACGTCGATGCCCTTGGTGTAGTCGAGTCGGTCCACTCCGAGCAAGATCTTCTTCGGGTTCCCGAGGTCGGACCGGATCTGCTTGGCCCGCGCTTGCACGTCCTTGCGGCGCGCCAGCGCGTCCAGCCCGGCCGAGTCGATCGAGATCGGGAACGCGCCCACGCGCACCGTGCGGTCGCCGACCTGCACGACACCGGGCCGGGTGCGCACGCCGACCGCGCCGCGGCTGGGCTCCAGGCCGACGAGGCGGCGGGCCAGCCAGAGGAAGTTCTGCGCGCCGCCGGGGCGGTGGAACCCGACCAGGTCCGCGCCCAGCAGGCCGCGGATGATCTCCGTGCGCCACGGGAGCTGCATGAACAGCTCGACCGGCGGGAACGGGATGTGCAGGAAGAAGCCGATCTTCAGGTCGGGTCGCTGCTCGCGCAGCATCGCCGGGACCAGTTGCAACTGGTAGTCCTGCACCCACACCGTCGCGCCCTGCGCGGCGACCTTCGCGGTCGCGTCGGCGAAGCGCTGGTTGACGCGGGTGTAGGCGTTCCACCAGTGCCGGTGGAACGCGGGGGGCGCCACCACGTCGTGGTAGAGCGGCCAGAGCGTGCCGTTGGAGAAGCCCTCGTAGTAGTCCTGCACCTCGTCGGCGCTCAGCCGCACCGGGTGCAGTTGCAGGCCCGCTTCCTCGAACGCCTCGACCTCGGCGTCCGCCACGCCCGGCCAGCCGATCCACGCGCCGCTGTGCGTCCGCAGGAAGGGCTCCAGGGCGCTGACCAGTCCGCCAGGGCTGTGCTTCCACCGCTGGGTGCCGTCAGGGAGCCGTTCGAGGTCGACCGGGAGGCGGTTCGCCACAACCAGGAAATCCGCCCCGTTCTCGCCAATGCCGCTCACCGAAAGCGCCTCCTGTGCTCGATTCGCCCCGCTTGAGGGTAGAGGGCTGGTACCTCGGGGAATGCCCTCGCGTCGCACCCGTCACACCGAGTTCACCCGAGTCGACGAAGTGCGCGTCGTCACGAACCTCCTTTCGAGTCGGCTCAGTCCGCTGCGCACGGGTCGGGCGAGGTGCTCGCCGAGCACGACGCCGCCCGCGAGCGCCAGCGCGATGCCGGTCGCCAGCACGAGCGTCGACAGGCCTTCGGAGTCGCCCTCGGCCGTGAGCTGGTAGAGCCCGCGGTAGATCGTCCAGCCGGGCAGCAGGGGCGTTATCCCCGCGACCGACACGACCAGCGTCGGGATCCGCAGCCGCCGCGACAGGACCGCGCCGCCGAACCCGACGAGGGTGGCCGCGACCGCCGAACTCGTGATGGCGTTGGTCCCGGTCACCGCGAGCAGTCCGTACGACGTCGTGCCCACGGCGCCCGCGACGGCCGCGACCAGCAGCGCCCTCGGCTGCGCGTAGCTCGCCATCGCGAAGCAGAACGACGTCGCCGCGCCCGCCGCGAACTGCACCGGCACGTCGGTGATCAGCGTGGGCAGCGGCTCGGCGAGCGACGTCCGGACCCCGAACTGGACGCCGGCCCGCAGCGCCAGGGCGACGCCGGAGATCAGGCCGGCGGTCAGCAGGACGATCTCCATCGTCCGGCCGGCGGCGGTCACGTTGTAGCCGCTGATGGCGTCCTGCACCGTGCTGACCAGCGACAGGCCCGACAGCAGCACCACGATGCCCACCGCCACCAGCATCGACGGCCGCACGGTCGGCAGCAGGTCCGTCGCGTACATCGCCAGCGCCACGACCGTCGCCAGCCCGCCGCCCACCACCTGTTGGAAGAAGAACGGCAGGTTCCGCCGGTTCAGCAGCCTGCCGACCCGGTCGATCACCGCCGTCACGACGGCGGCCAGCGCCGCCAGCAGCGGACCGCCGCCCACGAGCACCGCGACCGCCGCCGCCATCCCCGCCCACGCGGCCGTGGCGAGCCAGCGCGGGTACGGGTGCGGGGCGGTGGTGATCCGGTCAAGCTCCGCGTACGCGTCGCGGGCCGTCACCGTGCCCGCCTTCATCCGACCGATGAGGTGCTCCAGCTCCGCGAGCCTGGTGAAGTCCAGGCTCCGCGACCGCACCACCCGCAGTGTGGTGATGGGCGCCGCCTCCGTGCCCCGGTGGCAGCACACCGTGATCGCGGTGAACGTCACATCCACCTCGGTGTGGGGAAGGCCATACGCGCCGGTCACGTCGATGATCGTGGCCGTGACGTCCGCGGCTCCGACGCCGCTCGCCAGTTGCGCCTCGCCGACCCGCAGAGCCAGATCCAGCACCAGGTGCACGGTCGGCTCGTCCAACGGCTTCGGACCGAACACCGCGCTCCGCGATTCGTGCTGGTCAGCGCCGGTTTTCCTGGTGCGGCGAAGCCAGGCGGGGCGTACACGACCAAGGCCCACCCGGAGCCACCTCCTCTAGTTCGTCCCGTGGCGGATCGGGTCGCCACGCCCGACCGTTGCACACTTCGGTCTGTGTCGTCCGACACCCCTGAACGGGTTACCCAGGCAGGGGGATCCGGTCACGCAGAGTTGATCATGTAGTGGTATTGGTCAGGGGGTCTGTGCAGGGATTTCACGTTCTGCGGGAGCCGTCCGAACGTGGCCCGTGACTCCATTCGGAGCAGTCGACACGCACATGGTCCACGACGTTCGCCGCAGGTAGCAGTACCTGTGGGCGCTTAGGATGTCCCAGGCCTCAAGGCCGCGCCGGTGTAGCTCAATTGGCAGAGCACTCGCCTTGTAAGCGAAAGGTTAGGGGTTCAAGTCCCCTCACCGGCTCCACTCCCGGTCAGCGCCGCGCGCTGGTCGGCCGCGGCCCACCGCTCCGATCGGGCTCCGCGCCCATCCGCCCGTTCACGGGCTCCCACCACGGTCCGCCCTAGTGCCCCAGCGGTGCCGCGGCAACCCGTTGGACGCCGTGGGATTGCCCCGGAGCTGGGAAAACACTCCCTGTCCAGCGATCCGTGACACGGGGAGACCCGTATTCGCGGTCGTGGCGGCGAGTGCACCGGGACGGCGTTGGACGGGTGCGTTGGACGGGCGGCTCGATCGTGGGACGGTGCCCCGACCAGCGGTGATCCGCGATTCCCGTGGAACGGGCCGGTCAACGGTGGTAAGGATGAGGTCCGCGTGAGCAGGGCCGACTGCGAGCGCACGGACGCCGCCAGGTCGGTTGGCGGGGGACGTGGTGACGCCTCGACCGGAGGCCCGCCGAGGGGCGTTCCCGGCCGTCTCGACGCACGGCGTCCGATCTACCGCAGACGAGGGGGAGTGGCGGCCATGACGTCACCGCATCCGGTCGATGGTCCGCGGCGGTTACCCGACGAGGTCTTCCTGGGAGCCGTGCGCTCCCAGATCAGGCAGGCGGGCCTGGCCGTCTCGGAGGTCGCGCGGGACTGCGGGCAACCCGCGAACGTCGTGCGCGACGCGGTGCAGCGCCGGGTCGGCGAGTGGGCGCTCTACCGGCGGGTCCTGGAGGTGTGCGGCGCGGACAAGGCGGCGGTCGCGCGCTTCCACAGCGCGTGGAAGCGCGCGAGGGGATCGGCGTCGAACGTCGTGTCGATCTCGTCCAGGGTCCACCAGGCCGCGGACGAGGGACAGCCCGCCGCGGCGGTCGAGGACGACGAGCTGCGCGCCGCCACCCCGCGGGAATTCATCTCGGTGCTCCGGCTCGTGCAGGTCCGATCCGGATTGTCACCCGCGCAGATCGCCATTCGGGCGGACATCCCGCGCAGCACGGCGTACCGGTTCGTCGACAACAAGAAGAACTCCGCCCTGCCGACGAAGGTCGAACAGGTGAAGGCGTTCCTCGCCGGTTGTCGACTGCCCGAGCACCAGGTGCGGAAAGTGGTCCTGCTCTGGACGGACCTGCGGGAGTTCGAATCGGAGAACCGCTCCTCGGGGGAGAGCACGAACCACAGGGTGCTGACCGGGGAAATCGCCGAGGCGAAACCGGAACGTCCCGAGCAACCCTCGGATTCGTTGCAGTGGCTCGCCGACGAGATCGTCGAGAGGTCGGGCGCACCGGCGTATTCGCCCGCCGACCTGCTGCGCTGGGGAATGGCGGTCGCCTACGTGCTGGTGACCACCGCGCTGGCCGGCGCGCTGGTGATCTCCACCAGTGATTGGGCGACCGGGACCCAGGTGCTGGCGATCATGCTCGTCTGCGTCCTCTCCGCGGGGCTCGCCGCCTCGTGGTGCACGAACGTCGGACGTTGGACGGGGAGAGGGCCCCGGAGGGGCGGTTCGACGGCGGACGCCGGTCTGGTCGTCGAGAGCCCGGGAGCCGCGCCCGCGGTGATCGGGTTGGAGGAGTGGTCGGACTAGTCCGACCCGTGCGATCAATTCAGTGGTGATGGCGGTCGACGCTGCCTGCGAAGGGGAGCCGTGCAACTTTTCGAATCGCTCAGTGAACGCGAGCACGAGGTCCTCGCGGTCGTTGCCATGGACAAGACCGATCGGGAGATCGCCAGTGCGCTCGGTATTCGCGAGCGCACGGTGCGAGCCCACGTGAGTCGAATAATCCTCAAACTCGGTGTCGCCTCCAGGGTGGGTGCCGCGGTGGCGCTCGTCGAGTGGAAATTGCGGTCCGAGTTCGATTCCCGCAGGGGCGGGTCCGCCGGTTAGTCGAATCTATTGGCGAAAACGCCAATAGATTCGACCCGGCAACGGGTGCCACGATGTACACGGGGAGGGAAAACACCGGTCCGGTGAACGGGGGGACGGGGAATTCCGTTCACCGGCCGGTGCTGAACCGGGGGGAACAGGGGGTCGGCAGGGCCCGGGCGCGGGGGTGTCCGGGCCCTGCCGCTGTTCCGGCCCGCTCCGCGCCCCGTCCCGCCGAGCGAGCACGGACTGCTCGACGTGGGTGGACGTGACATCGTGGGGGTATGGCCTACCTCCCGGATGAGTCGCGCTACGACCGGATGTCCTACCGCAGGTCGGGGCGCAGTGGATTGAAGTTGCCCGCGATCTCGTTGGGCCTCTGGCACAACTTCGGCGACGACCGGCCGTACGAGTCGGGGCGGGCGATCGTGCGGCGGGCGTTCGACCTCGGCATCACGCACTTCGACCTGGCGAACAACTACGGGCCGCCGTACGGGTCGGCCGAGGCGAACTTCGGGCGGCTGCTGGTCGACGACCTGCGGCCGTACCGGGACGAGCTGGTGGTCTCCACGAAGGCCGGCTACGACATGTGGCCGGGACCGTACGGCGACTTCGGGTCGCGGAAGTACCTGCTGTCGTCGCTGGACCAGTCGCTGGGGCGGATGGGCCTGGACTACGTCGACATCTTCTACTCGCACCGGTTCGACCCGGAGACGCCGCTGGAGGAGACCGTCGGCGCGCTGGTGAGCGCGGTGCAGCAGGGCAAGGCGCTGTACGTCGGCATCTCCTCGTACTCGGCGACGAAGACCCGCGAGGCCGCGGAGCTGCTGCGGCAGGCCGGTGTGCCGCTGCTGATCCACCAGCCGTCGTACTCGATGCTGAACCGCTGGATCGAGCCGGACCTGCTGGACGCGCTGGAGGAGATCGGCGCGGGCTGCATCGCGTTCTCGCCGCTCGGCCAGGGGATGCTGACCGACAAGTACCTCGGCGGGGTGCCGGAGGGGTCGCGGGCGACGCAGGGCAAGTCGCTGTCGACGGACCTGCTGTCCGACGAGAACCTGGCGCGGGTGCGGGCGCTCAACGAGATCGCGTCCGGCCGCGGGCAGTCGCTGGCGCAGCTCGCGCTCACGTGGACGCTGCGGGACGCGCGGGTCACCTCGGCGCTGATCGGCGCCAGCTCGGTTGCGCAGCTGGAGGACAACGTCGCCGCGCTGGACGCGCCGCCGCTGACCGACGACGAGATCGCCGAGATCGACAAGCACGCCGTGGAGTCCGGGATCGACCTCTGGGCGCCGTCACACGCCGTCTAGGCGAACGGTGAACGCGGTGCGGCCGGGCTCGCTGGTCAGCTCCAGGGTGCCGCCGTGCGCGGCCACCAGGGAGTGCGCGACGGCGAGCCCGAGCCCGCTGCCGCCCCGGTTGCGGGCGCGGGAGTCGTCGACGCGGTAGAAGCGGTCGAAGATGCGAGGTTGGTCGGCCTCGGGGATGCCGGGGCCGGAGTCCGCCACCACGGCACCGGTCCGGAACACCGCCACCGACACGGGCGTGCCCGGCGGCGTGTGCACGGCGGCGTTGGTGAGCAGGTTGTCGAGCACCTGCCGCAGCCGCATCGGGTCGGCCCGCAGCCGGATCTCCCGCGTGCCGAGGTCCGTGGTCAGCGGGTGGTCGGGGTGGGCGGCGGCGAACGCGCTCGCGGCGTCCGACGCCAGCTCCGCCAGGTCCACGTCCTGGAGCCGCAGCGGCGCCTCGACCTCGGCCGAGTCCAGCCGCGCGAGCAGCAGCAGGTCGTCCAGCAGCACGCTCATCCGCGCCGCCTCGCCGCGCATCCGCTCCAGGTGCGCCTCGCGTTCGGCGGGCTCGTTGGCGGCGGCGTAGCGGAACAGGTCGGCGTAGCCGCGCAACGACGTCAACGGGGTGCGCAGCTCGTGCGAGGCGTCCGCGACGAACCGGCGCAGCCGCTGCTCGGCGGCCGTGCGGGCGGCCAGCGACGAGTCGATGTGGTCGAGCATCGTGTTGAACGCCGTCCGCAGCTCCTCGACCTCGACGCCACCGCCCTCGCCCTCGGCGCGCACCGGCAGCCGCCCGGAGTCGGTCAGGTCGCGCGTCGAGATGGTGTGCGCGGTGTCCGCCATGTCGCTCAACGGCCGCAGCCCGCGCCGCAGCACACCGCGGCCGATCAGCACGAACGCGACCAGGGCCGCCAGGAAGACCACGACCTCCAGGCTGATCAGCTCGCGCAGGATGCTGTCGCGGTCGCCGGTCGGGGCCGCGCTGACCAGCACCACGCCGTCGACGACCCCGCACGCCCGCACCCGGTACGTGCCCTCGCCGTCGAGGTGGACGGTCCGGTAGACGTCGCCGCCCTGAGCCTCCTTGGCGACCTCGGTGAGGTCCTCCACGTCACGGGGCCGCTCGCCGCTCTTCGGCACCGCCCGGTCGTCCTCGACGGTGTAGACGATCGAGTACCAGCCCTGCGGCACCTTCTTCACGGTGCCGTAGTTCTTGACCGTCTCGGTCTCGGCGAGCTGGGTGATCCGCATCTGCTCGTCGAGCTTGCCATCCAGGTAGCTCCGCATGCTGGTCGCCATGACCGTGCCGACGGCCGCGAACACGACCAGCGCCAACGCCCCGAGGCTCAGCACCAGCCGGGTGCCGAGGCTGAGCTTCCGGAGCCGCGGCCGGCTCATCACGGAGACGCCTGCCGCAGCACGTAGCCGACGCCGCGGACGGTGTGGATCAGCGGCTCCTCGCCGTCGTCGAGCTTGCGCCGCAGGTGCGACACGACCAGCTCGACCACGTTGGAGCGCCCGCCGAAGTCGTACTCCCACACGTGGTCGAGGATCTGCGCCTTGGTCAGCACGGCCGGGGAGCGGCGCATCAGGTAGCGCAGCAGCTCGTACTCGGTGGGTGTGAGCGTGACGCTCCGGGCGCCGCGCCGGACCTCGCGGGTGTCCTCGTCCAGCGCGAGGTCGCCGACCTTCAGCACCGACCGCTGCCACGCCGGGCCGGTGCTGCGGCGCAGGACGGCCCGCAGCCGCGCCATCAGCTCCTCGACGGAGAACGGCTTCACCAGGTAGTCGTCGCCACCCCTGGTGAGGCCCGCGACGCGGTCGGCCGTGCCGTCCCTGGCGGTGAGGAAGACCACGGGCACCATCGTGCCGGACTCGCGCAGCCGGTCCAGGACGGAGAACCCGTCGATGCCGGGGAGCATCAGGTCGAGCACCACGATGTCGGGGTGGAAGTCGATCGCTTCCTTGACCGCCGCCTCGCCGGTACCAGCGGTTACGGCCTGCCAGCCCTCGTAGCGGGCCACCGTGGCGACCAGGTCTGCGATGTGCGGCTCGTCGTCGACGACGAGCAATCGAACCGAATCGGCCTTGTCCACGTGCACATGGTGCGGCACCGCTCCTCCGGGAGCGAGACGATCGGGACCCTCCACGCCGATCAACAGCTAGTCGACAGCATTTGCTCAGTCGACGCTCAGCTGGGCCACCCAAGCTGCGAGGAGACAACGGCCAAGAGGAGTTCGCCCCGTGACCACCGTTCAGACACCGCCGGGCGTGGCGCGGGTCCAGGCAGCGGGCACCAGCCCCAAGACCGTCGCCAGGACCGGCCTGTACGCACTGATGGGCGCCAACGTCGTCGCCGTGACCTACTTCTTCGTCCAGAGCGGCTTCGGCACGAACGCGCTGCTGCTGCTCGGTCGCGTCACCGGCCTGTACGCCGCGTTGACGATGGCCTTCCAGTTCGTCCTGATCGCCCGGCTGCCGTGGTTCGACCGCAGGCTCGGGATGGACCGGCTGACGACGTGGCACCGCTGGACCGGCTTCACGCTGCTGTGGACGCTGGTCGCGCACGCCGTGTTCATCACCCTCGGGCTGGCGCAGCAGTCCGAGCTGTCGCCGGTCGACCAGTTCGTCGACCTCGCGACCACCGTCGAGGGGGTGCTGCGCGCCATCGTCGCGCTGGTGCTGATCATCGTGATCGGCGGCGCCTCCGCCAGGTTCGCCCGGCGCCGGATGGCCTACGAGACCTGGCACTTCATCCACTTCTACGCCTACGTGGCCGTGGTGCTGGCGTTCACCCACCAGGTCGCGGTCGGCTCGACGTTCGTCGCCTCGCCCGCCGCGACCGCCTACTGGTGGGGCCTGTGGGCGTTCGCGCTCGGCTCGGTCGTGCTCGGCCGGTTCGCCCTGCCGCTGTGGCGCAACCTGCGCCACCAGCTGCGGGTCGCCGCCGTCGTGCCGGAGGCGCACAACGTGGTGTCGATCTACATCACGGGCAAGGACCTGGACAAGATCCCGGCGAAGGCGGGCCAGTTCTTCCTGTGGCGCTTCCTGACCCCGGACCGCTGGTACAAGGCCAACCCGTTCTCGCTGTCCGCCGCGCCCGACGGCCGTTCGCTGCGGCTCACGGCCAAGGCGCTCGGCGAGGGCAGCGCGAGCCTGCGCGGCATCCGGGTCGGCACCCGCGTGTTCGCCGAGGGCCCGTACGGCGCGTTCACGTCGATGCACCGCACGCGGCCGAACACCGTGCTCGTCGCGGGCGGCGTCGGGATCACCCCGATCCGGGCGCTGCTGGAGGAGATCCGCGGGCACGTGGTCGTGCTGTACCGGGTCAGCAACCCGAACGACGCCGTGCTGATGAACGAGATGCGCAGCCTGGCCCACGCCCGCGGCGCGGTCCTGCACCTGCTCAGCGGGCCGTCCAGCGCGCCGACGCCCCGCGGTCCGATGCTCGGCCCGCACAGCCTGGTCGGGATGATCCCGGACATCCGCGACCGCGACGTCTTCGTCTGCGGGCCGCCCGCGATGACCCGCGCGGTGATGGACAGCCTCCGCGAGTTGAAGGTCCCCAAGCAGCAGGTGCACGCCGAGCGCTTCAGCATGGCCGGTTGAGAGAGGACGACATGAAGATCCACAGGGCCATCCCCGTCGCCGTGCTGTCCGTGGCGGGCCTCGTGCCGCTCTGGCAGTACGAGGCGCACACCGCGACCACGACGGAGGCCGCGGCCGACGTCGGCGTGGTGCCCGAGGCGCAGACCTCGGCCGCGCCGCCCACCACCACGTCGAAGAACGGCTCGGGCTACGGCACCGCCGCGCCGCCCGCGACGACCACCGCCAAGCCGCCCGCCACGACCGCCGCGAAGACGGTCAACGGCAAGCTGGTCAAGACCGTCCACGGCGACGTGCAGGTGCAGGTCACGTTCACCGGCGACAAGATCACCGCGGTCAAGTTCCTCAAGCAGCCCAACACCGGTCCGACGAAGTCGGCCGTCCCGGTGCTGATCCAGGAGACCCTCCAGGCCGGGACCGCGGACGTCGACAGCGTGTCGGGCGCGACCCAGACCAGCGAGGCGTACGTCCAGTCGCTCCAGTCCGCCATCGACGCCAAGGGGAACTAGCCGTGATCGCCGCCGTGCGCAGGGTCGAGCACATCATGGGGTTCCCCATCTCGGTGGACCTGCGCGACGGCGACGAGCGGTCGCACGACGCGGTGGAGGGGGCGTTCGCCTGGCTGCGCGAGGTGGACGCCCGCTTCAGCCCGTTCCGCGAGGACAGCGAGGTCGCCCGCCTCAGCCGGGCCGAACTGGGGCCCGACGAGCTCAGCGACGAGCTGACGCAGGTGATCGGCCTGTGCGACTTCTACGAGGAGAGCACCGGCGGCGCGTTCAGGTCGTGGCTGCCGGGGCGCGGGTTCGACCCGTGCGCCATCGTCAAGGGCTGGGCCGTGCAGGGTGCGGCGGAGATGCTGCACGACACGGGCGCGCGCCGGTTCTGCGTGAACGCGGGCGGCGACGTGGTCACGTTCGGCGAGTCCGAGCCGGGCGTGCCGTGGCGGGTCGGCGTGCGCCACCCGGAACGCGCGGACCAGCTGTGCGTCGTGCTCGAACTGCGCGACGGGGCCGTGGCGACGTCCGCGTCCTACGAGCGCGGCGACCACATCATCGACGGCCGCACCGGCGAACCGGCCCGCGGCCTGATCAGCATCACCGTCGTCGCGGGCGACCTGACCACGGCCGACGCGGCGGCCACGGCCGCGTACGCGATGGGCGTCGAGGGCATCGCCTGGGCGGCGGCCCAGCCGGGCTGCGAGGTGTTCGCGGTCGACTCGGAGCGCCGGGTGTTCCGCTCGCCGGGGCTGCCGGTCGCTAGCTAGGAGGGCCGGTACCGCAGGCCGTCGAGCAGCAGGTCGAGCATCCGGCCCGCCTGCTCGCGGCGCTCCGGCGCGCCCGCGGCGAGCGCGACCCCGCTGAGGCTGAGCAGCACGTCCTCGGTGCTCACGTCGGTCCGGGTCACGCCCGCGCCGCCGGTCGCCGCGAGCAGCGTGGCGAGCGCGTCCAGGAGGCGCTGCCTGCTGTGCGCGAACGGGTTGCCGCCCGAGGAGATCACCGCGTGCAGGGCGTCCTTCATGCCCATCTTCGTCGTCACGTAGTCGAGGAAGCGGTCCATCCACGTCCGCAGCGCCTCCTCGGCGCCGACCGACTCCACGAGTTCCGCCGCCGCGTCGCAGACCGCGTCGAGCTGGGTGCGGTAGGCCGCTTCGATGAGCGCCTCCCTGGTCGGGAAGTGGCGGTAGAGCGTGCCCATCCCGACGCCCGCGTCCTTCGCGATCATGTCGACGGTCGCGTCCAGGCCCTGCTCCACGAACAGGCGGGACGCGGACGCCAGCAGCCTGTCCCGGTTGCGCTGGGCGTCCGCGCGCAGCGGCCTGGCCTTGATCTCGGGCACGGCCCACCTCCTCGGCTGCTCGGGCGGAGTTCGCTCCGCTTCAGCTTACCGGCCGCTAGCTCGCGAAACGGGACAGCCGGAGCCCCGACAGCAGCAGTTGGAGGCCGTGCTCGAAGCGCTCGTCGGGATCGGAGCCCAGCTCCACCCGTGCCCGCGCGGTCAGCGGGAAGCGGTCGTCGGACTCCGGAGTGGACTGATCGGTCTGGGTGGACTGCTCCTCGATGGTGAAGCCCTGGACGTAGGAGTAGACGGACGTGATGCCGCGCGCCGCGTCCCGGACGGTGAAACCGGCGTCGCACAGGGTCCGCAGGGCGAGTTCCATCGGACGGCCGAGCGCGGCGTTGCTCAGGTAGTTGCCGGACAGGACGCGGGCGCCGTCGCGGTAGCCGAGCATCGTCGAACGGAGCCTGCGCGCGGTCTCGGCGGTCCACTCCACCCAGGACTCGCCGCGCCGCGGAGTCTCCAAACCGGACAGCGCGTCGGCGAAGATCGTCGTCGCCATGCCGTCGAGCAGTTCCCGCTTGTTCTTCACGTGCCAGTACAGCGCGGGCGCCTGGACGTCGAGCTCCGCGGCGATCCGGCGCAGGGTCAGGCCGTCCAGGCCGACCTCGTTGAGCTGGTCTAGCGCGGTCCTCACGACGACCGTCCGGTCCAGGCGCATCGGGTCACCATAGGCGCGATGCGGTGCCCCCAGGGGAAGCGGTGTCGGAGCGTCGACCGGGGGTGACGGTACGCACAGGGCTCTGCTATCTTGCTGTGCAAGGGAGTTCTGCTCCCGCTCCACGGATGTTGATCAAGAGCAAGTCGGGTTTCGCGCTCGGGGTGAGACCCGAACTGCTGTGGACCAACCCGTGGATGAACGGCCCCGCGCACTCGTCTTCGGGAACCTGTGCGCAGGGGCCGTTCGCCTTTTCCCGCCGTGGTGGGCCGAACCGCGGTCAGACGTACCGCGACTCGTCGAACTCCTCGCCCGACGCGGACCTCCCCAGGTCCCGGCCGAGCTCGGTCAGCTCGTCCACGAGCTCCAGCCCGACGAGCCAATCCCTTGGCAGCGCGGCGGTTCCGTGCAGCGCGCCGAGGATGTTGCCGGTGAGCGCCGCCGTCGCGTCGCTGCCGCCCGAGTGGTTCGCCGCCGCCCGGAGGGCGTCCACGAACTCGGACTTCCGCGGGTACACGAGGACGGTGTGGACGGCTATCGCCAACGCCTCCGGCCCGGTCCACCCGCTGCCCAGCCGGTCGACCCGCACCGAGTCCAACCCGAGTTCCCGGTGCTCCTCGGCGAACACGACGGCCCGGTTCAACGCGTTCGCGGTGTACGGGTCGTCCCGCAGCACCCGGCCGATCACCTGGTCCACCGCCTCGCGCACGGGTCTTCCGCGCACCGCGAGCAGGTGCACCAGCAGCGCCAGCGCCCCACCGGACACCCAGCCGCCCGTGCCGCCGTGGGTGAGCGCGGCGAACCGGCAGCCGAGGTCGTACGCGATGGCCGCGCTCGGGGCGAACCCGGCGGGCGCGGTGCGCGTGACGCCGTTGCAGCCCGACGACTCGTTGTGCGGGGCCTCCGGGGTGGGCGGCACGTCCGCCGCCAGCGCGCGCAGGCACGTCAGACCCGGCGACCGGCTGGAGTACAGCCGCTCGTTCGCGAGCAGACCCGTGGCACCCGGCTCGGGCGCGGCGATCTGCTGGGTGATCAGCCACCGCCGGTAGCTGTGCCAGACGGTCTCGATCGGCTCCCAGCCGCCCGTCTTGCGGCCGTGCACGTAGGCCCGCAGGTATCCGTCCGCGGTGAACAGGGTGAGCTGCGTGTCGTCCGTGATCAGCGCGGGCCGAGGAGGCGCGACCACCCCTTCGGGGCCGTGGTCGCGCTGGATGTCGGCCCAGCCCAGGTACTGCACCGGTGCGCCCAACGCGTCGCCGAGCGCACCTCCGAGCAGGCACGCGGCTCCACGGTCGACCACCGCCAAAGGGTCGCGCGGCACATGCCCTCCTGCTCTGCCGGTCGTGAGCCCAGAACCCTAGTCGTCCCGTCCACGTCCGGTCATCGGAGTCGTGCGTTACCGAACCAAGTTGATGTGGCAGGTATCTGACAGGGGGCTTGCCACACCTGAACCAGTGACTGGTCGTACACCGAGGGCGGGGGTGGGCATGGCGGACGGGGGGAGCGGCGCCCGGAGCGGAACCGGACTGGAGTTCGGGGTGCTCGGGCCGCTCCAGGTGCTCGCCGACGGCCGCGCGCTGGTGCTCGGGCGCAAGGGGATGCGCGGACTGCTCGCCATGCTGGTGCTGGAGGCGAACCGGGTCGTGCCGATCGACGAGATCGTCGACCGGATCTGGGCGGACGACCCGCCCGCCACCGCCCGCACCATCGTCCACGGGTACGTGTCGAAGCTCCGGAAGGTGCTGGAGGAGGCCGACCCGACCGGGTCCGCGGCCATCCTGACCAGCCCACCCGGCTACCAGCTGTCGGTCGACCCGTGGCGGCTGGACCTGTACCGGGCCCGCCAGCTGATCTCCTCGGCGCGCGGCAAGCCCGCGCCGACGCGGGCCGGGCTGCTGCGCGAGGCGCTCGGCCTGTGGCGCGGCCAGGTGCTGGCCGACGTGCCCGGCAACCCGATCACCACCGACCTCGACGAGCTGCGGATGTCGGCCGTGGAGGAGCGCATCGACGCCGAGCTGGAGCTGGGCCGCCACCTCGAACTCGTCGGGGAGCTGCGGCAGCTCGTCACCGAGTACCCGTTCCGCGAACGGCTCGTCGCGCACTCGATGCGCGCCCTGTACCGCTCCGGCCAGCGCGCCGACGCCCTGGAGGCCTACCAGCGGTTCCACCGGCGCGCCGTGGAGGAGCTAGGCATCGACCCCGGCCCCGACCTGCGGCAGCTGCACGAGCAGGTGCTGCGCGACGACCCGGTGCTCAGCGACCCCGGCGGCACCGACCGCCGGACCGTGGAGCCGCGGCCGGGCGTCGTCGTGCCGCAGCAGCTGCCGGCGTCGGCGGGCGGGTTCATCGGCCGCGCCGCCGAACTGGCCTGGCTGGACCGGCTGTGCGAGCAGCGCGACCTGTCCGCCACCACGATCGCCGTGGTCGACGGCGCGGCGGGCATCGGCAAGACCGAGCTGGCCGTGACGTGGGGCCACCGCAACACCGACCTGTTCCCCGGCGGCTCGCTGTTCGCGCCGATGCACGGCTTCGAGGGCGACCGCAGGCCGGTCGAACCGTCCGAGGTGCTGGCCCGGTTCCTGCACGCGCTGGGCGTGCCGCCGGACGCCGTGCCCAACGACCTGCCGGACCGCGTCGGCCTGTACCGCTCGCTGCTGGCCCGCCGCCGCGTGCTGGTCGTGCTGGACGACGCGTGGAGCCCCGACCACGTCCGGCTGCTGCTGCCGCCCGGCGCGGGCTCCGTCGTGCTGATCACCTGCCGCCGCAGGCTCGAAGGCCTGGTGGTGAGCAACAGCGCCCGGATGCTCACGGTGGGGGCGCTCAGCGCCGCCGAGTCGATCAGGCTGGTGGACGAGGTCGTCGGCGAAGCCGTGTCGGAGCGGGACCCGGTGGCGGCGAGCAAGCTCGTCGAGCTGTGCGGGTACCTGCCGCTGGCGCTGCGCATCGCGGCGGCCCGGCTGGCGATGAGTCCCGAGTGGACGATCGAGGAACTGGTCGCCGAGCTGTCCGACGACGGCAACCGGCTGAGCCTGCTCGACCTGCCCGACGCGGGCGTCGGCGTCCGGCGCGCGCTGGAGGTCTCCTACCGCGCGCTGACCCCCGAGCTGGCGGGCTCGTTGCGCGCGGCGGGGCTGGTGCCCGGCCGGTGGGTGAGCCCGCACGCCGTCGCCGCGATCACCGGCGCCGACGTGACCACCGCCGCCTCGCGGCTGGCCGACCTCGCCGACGCGCACCTGCTCGAACAGCCGTGGAGCGGCGGGTTCGTGCTGCACGACCTGGTCCGGCTGTTCGTCCGCGAGGTCGCGGGCGACCCGGAAGCCGCGCTGCGCGCGTTGATGCGCCACTACCTGGCGGCGTGCGACCAGGCCCGCAGGCTCATCCGGCCCAGCAAGGACGGTCTGGCGTTCGCCGACGACACCACCTCGGACGGCCCTTCCTCGTCGGCCGCCGCACTGGCCTGGTTCGACCGCGAGTGGCCGAACATCGTGGCGCTGGTGCACGCCGGGTCCGAAGCCGGCCTGCACCAGCAGGTCTGGCAGCTGGTCAGACTCGTCCACACCTACTGCCTGGCGCGGACCGTCGTGCGCGAGTGGGTCGCGCTCGTCGGGTTCGGGCTGGCGTCCGCGCGGGTCAGCGGCGACGAGCTCGGCGAGTTGCTGCTGCTGCACGCCGTGAACGCCACCAGCGCCCGATTAGGCATGCTGGCGTCGTCACTGCCCGAAGCCCGGCGCGCGCACCGCATCGCCGTTGTCTTAGGCGACCCCCGCTACCAGGTGCTGACGCTCGGCCAGCTCGCCAACGCCCTGGCCGCCATCGGCGACCACGAAGAAGCCCTGCTGCACCACTGGGCGTCCATCGACCTCGCCAAGCGCGAGGACGACGTGCTCGGGCAGGCCACCGGGCTCAACAACGTGGCCCAGGTCGAACAAGCCCTGGGGCGCAGGGAGATCGCCGCCGCCCACCAGTTCCAGGCGATGGAGATCTACCACCGCGCGGGCGACGAACGCGCCTACGTGCTGGCGGTGAACAACCTGGCCGAGCTGTACGTCGAACTGGGACGGCTCCGCGAAGCGGAGGAGTACGCGCGGCAGGGCGTGCTCCTGGCGCACAACGGCGCGATGCCGTTCGAGGAGGCGTTCGGACGGCAGGTGCTCGGCGCGGTGCTCGCCAGACGCGCCGAACGAGCCGCCGCACAAGCCGAACTGACCGAGTCGCTGCGCCTGTTCGAGCAAGTCGGCTCACCCCGTGCGGTGCTGGTCAGGACCGCACTGGAGGTCTTGACCTCCGAGGTTTAGCGGCTGTTTAGCCCCGTGGGCGCGGGGTCTGGCAATTTGGTCTTGGGCGCTGATCAACCATTGGCTGCTCAGCGCCCGGGTGGCACTTGAGGGGGGAACTCAAGGGGGGCGCCACCCAACCCGGTCGGCCGGCATTCGGGGGAGAGTGCCGGCCGACCGGACCTACATCGGGGGTTCGGGGGCCGCCAGCCCACCGTCCGCGGCTCACCGCCCGCTG
>DATMCA010000174.1:0-3048 GCA_035559015.1 Umezawaea sp.
GTCGCCGGCGCCGATGTTCTCGCCGAGCAGCAGCTGGTAGCGCGTGAAGTCCTGGAAGACGACAGAGAGCTGTGATCGCCATCGCTGCAGACCGAGGTCGTCGATGTCCACCCCGTCGACCGTGATCCGGCCCTCCGTCGGGCGGTAGAGCCCAGACAACAGCTTGATCAGGGTGGACTTCCCAGCGCCGTTCATGCCGACGATGGCCAGCAACTCACCGGGGTGGATGGTCAGGTCGACTCCGCTGAGCACCGGCCTGTCGGATCCGCGGTAGGTGAATCCGACGTTCTCCAGCCTTACCACCGGAGGCCGTGTCGGCGTCGGGTGTCGCTCCGGTGGCGGGAGCGCCCGCGGCAAGCCGGGGACGTCGAGCCGGGCCGCGAGGTTGTCCGTCTTGCCGAGCACGTGCACCGCTCCGACCACGCGTTGGATGTCGTCGCTGGTGCCCAGGGCCTGGAACAGCGACCAGCCTGCGGCGAAGACCGCCGTCTGGACCGCGACCGAGGTGGTACCGGACACCGCGCTCGTCGTGACCGCCAGGTAGGCGGGCACGAGACCGGCGAGCACGAGCAGCAGCTGCCACCACCGGTTCTTGATCACGTGGACGACGTGGTCCCAGAACGGCGTGTTGGCCGTGCGGATGAAGTGCTCCATCCGGCTGACCATCCACTCCGCGAGCCCGAAGACGCGGATGTCCTTGCCCTCGCTCGGGGAGACCGTCGCCCGGCGCCACACGTCGGCGAACATCTCCTCCCGGTACGCGAAGCGGAGCTTGCCCACGAGGGAGAACGCCTCCCGGTTGCGCAGGAACCAGATCAGCAAGGCGGGCACCACCAGGACGGGGACCAGCCACCACGAGTACGTGGCGACAACCAGGCTGGACGCGAGCAGTCCGAGCAGACCGGCCATCACCCGGAGCAGGCCCAGCGCCCCGTCGGCAGGCGTGTAGTCGACCAGGTTCTCGGGGTCGGCGGACACGGCCCGGATCGACTGCTGGACCTCAGGCGTCTCCAGCGCGTCGACGGTGCTCCTCGCGTTGAGCAAGGCCACCACCCGTGTCCGGTGCGCTCCGTTGACGCGGGCGCGGACCAGGAACTCCAGGGGTCTGGCACCGGCGTCCGCCAGATGACCGAGGAGCAGGACGGCCAGCAACGCGCCGAGCGCCCACGCGATGCCGTTCGCCGGGGTCGAACCGGTCAAGCCGTACACCTGGTCGACCAGGGCCGCCACGGCGAGCGCGGTGGCCGCGGGAACGAGCCGTTCGACCACCAGCAGTCCGAACAGCGTCGCGCCGAGCGGAACCCCCGCGCCGCGCAGCGCGCGCGACAAAGCCGTCAGTGCGTAGATGATCATTACCCCCCCCAACAGGGTCCGCCGACCGGATGACCGGGCGAGCGAACTCGAACGAGGTTAGCAAGTCCTACCCCACTGCCTCGTACGATTGCCGCAGTCGTAATCCGCGCATGGCCCACCGTCGCGTACTTGCAGGTCAGATCATGAGGTCAAAGCCCATCCGCATACGCAACTGGCTCTACGGTGGGTGTGCAACATCCTGCCCACTTCGTGCGATCACTCTTCTTCAGCGGTGATCGCACAAGGGTGGGCAATGCGAACAGAGATCATCATCAGCCATGCGCCAGGCGGCGCGGATGACGCCACGGCACTGGCCACGAGGGTGCAGGAGTATCCGGAGGACCTTTCGGTGGACAGAGAGGTCCACCGGCGTAAGTTTGCTAATAACAGCGGATCTTTCGTACTCAAGGCTCCGGCGACCATCTTCGTGGCGTTGATCACGCCAGACTGCCTGACAGACGACATGTGTCAGTTAGTAATGTCCGCTGCGGCGGAAACAGCCGAGCAGGGCGACAGGTTCATCGTGGTGCTGTTGTCGAGCACCCCGGTGCCAGCCTCTTATCAGGACTATGCGACGGTGTCCTTCACGAGGCCGATCGGCCTACGGGTTGTTGCAGATATCCTAAGCGCTGCCAAGGTGAATCGACCAGTCCGCCGTCCCTCGCCGTTCGTCGGTAAAGCGGACGAACTGCAGAGCCTTGTCGACTGGTGCACGTCTCCAGAGACACACGCAGGGGCGATGATGGTGGGCGCTCCTGGTACCGGCCGGACCAGACTGGCGACTGAGTTGTGCGCGCGCATGCGTGCCGACGGCTGGAACGCTGGTTTTGGAGACGATTCAGGTCTGCTGCCGTCGTCGACCTTGCGGATACTCGTCGTGATCGACCACGCCGAGATCGCGCCAGCCGCCCGTATCCTGAAAGCTCTGCACGCCTCGACGCACGATCGGACGCGGGTACTACTCCTCAGGGATGAGGAGACGCTGGACATCATTCTGTCACCTGCATGAATGAGGTTTTCGGCAGGCACAGCGTCGATGCGCGGTGTAGTCCCACTTGCGGGTGATGAATCTGCGGTGCCAGGGGTGCCCGGCGTGACCGGGAAGACCTCCCGCCAACGGTGATGATCCACCAACCGGGACAAGGCGGCGAGCCAGAACCGGTCAGCGGGTTCGTAGCGGATCGGACCCGTCAGCTGTCATCGCAGTATCGCGTTCTCGCGCCGAAGCACGAGCAGTTCGGCATCCTCGGCCGCCTCGCTGCGCAGCACCACCGTCGAGACGGACAGCAGCTTCCTGGTCACCTTGTACAGCAGGGACACGATCATCAGGACATGCTCCCAACACAGTGACCCCCTCGCTCTCTACCAGCGGCAACGACTTCTCGAGCGGCACAGGATCGGACCGCGTGGCGGATCTGCTCGGCCATGGGCTGGTGGAGTGCTTTCGGCAAGAAACGCGGCTGCAACGGGAAGAGGGCCGGTCCGCCGGTGCATGACGACCTGGTCCGACGTGACTTCACCTCCGCGGCGCCGAACCGGCTGTGGCTGGCCGACATCGAGCGCCACGAGGCGCTGCTGAACCGAGTGGAGGTGGGAGACCTTCACCGCCGTGTCGTCGCAGCGGCGCGGTGAAGCTGGGGGCAGCCCGATCCCCGAGACGGGGGTGAGGGCGGTAAGCCGCCCCGACAACGCCGG
>DATMCA010000175.1:0-8527 GCA_035559015.1 Umezawaea sp.
GCATCGCGCTCCGGTCCGCGCTCGGTGAACGCGCCGCGGCGAAGCCGTTCTCCGGCACCGTCCGGATCGAGTTGAGCCAGGGCGTGCCGATGATCGCGACCACGGACGCGCTCGGCGCCGTGCTCGCGGCGGCCGCGCGGGTCGCCCTGCTGGGGTCGTGGGAACGGTTGAAGGTCTGCCAGGCGGAGAGCTGCCAGGCCGCGTTCTTCGACCGCTCCCGCAACCGCTCGCGGACGTGGTGCTCGATGCAGGTGTGCGGCAACCGCGAGAAGGCCCGGCTCTGGCGCGAGCGCGCCAGAGCCCTGAGCGCCTCCTAGGCCCTACGTGACGAGCCGGCTGATCGTGTAGATCACCAGCCCGGCCAGCGCGCCGACGACGGTGCCGTTGATGCGGATGAACTGCAGGTCCCGGCCGACCTGCAACTCGATCTTGCGCGAGGTCTCCTCGGCGTCCCAGCGCTCGACGGTGTCGGTGATCAGCGTGGTGATCTCGGCCCGGTAGTTCGTCACGACGTACCCCGCCGCGCCCTCCAGCCAGCCGTCGACCTTCTCCCGCATGGCGTCGTCGTCCACCATCCGGTTCCCGAACGACAGCAGCCCCTCGCGCACGCGTTTGCGCAGCTCGCTGGACGGGTCCTCGGCGGCGTCGAGCAGCATCTTCTTCGCCGCGCCCCACGCGGACCCGATGAAGTGCTGCACGTCGGGGTGCTCGACGAGCTGGTTCTTGACCGTCTCGGCCCGTTCCATGGTGATCGGGTCGTGCTGGAGGTCGTGCGAGAACTCGATCATGAACTGGTCGAGCGCCAGCCGCATCGGGTGGTTGAGGTCGGTCTTGACCGCCCACGCGAAGTTCAGCAGCTCGGTGTACGCCTTGTCGCCCAGCAGCGTGTCGACGAACTTCGGCGACCACGTCGGCGCCCGCTCGGACACCACCTGGAGGACCTTGTCGTGGTTGTTGTTCACCCAGTCGTACGTGCGGTCGATCACCAGGTCCACGAACTTGTGGTGCGCCCCGTCGGTCAGCACCTGCCCGAGCAGCTTGCCCAGCGGCGGGCCCCACGGCTTCTCCACCAGCCGCCGGACGATCCCCTGGTCGATCACCGCCTGCACGTCCTCGTCGCGCAGCACCGTCACGGCGCCCTTGACGATGTTCGCCACCTCGGACGTCACGCGCTCGGCGTTGACCGGCTCGGACAGCCACGTCCCGACCCGGCGGCTGATGCCGACCCGGCGCAGCTTGTCGCGCACCACGTCCTCGGCCAGGAAGTTCGTGCCGACGAAGTCACCCAGCGCGCCGCCGAACATGTCCTTGCGGGTCGGGATGATCGCCGTGTGCGGGATCGGCAGCCCCAGGGGCCGCCGGAACAGCGCCGTCACCGCGAACCAGTCGGCCAGCGCCCCGACCATGCCCGCCTCGGCGGCCGCGCGCACGTAGCTCCACGCGTCCCCGTCGCCCTCCAGGAACAGCGCGACGAGGAAGACCACCGTCGCCGCCACGAAGAAGCCGGTGGCGACCAGTTTCATCTTGCGCAGGTCTCGCCGCTTGACCTGGTCGGCTGCCGTCAGTTGCTCCACCACACCATTGTCCGTGAAGATTCGACGTTGTGCGGGTACCAGCGCTAGTCCCCAGATTGCGGCCGTTCACCTCGACGATCTTCGCGGAGATGACGGCCTTGGCCCAACGCACCGGCGCGGTGAACCTGGGCCAGGGTTTCCCGGACACGGACGGCCCGGCGAGCATGCTCGAAACGGCCAAGAAGGCCATCGACGACGGCCTCAACCAGTACCCGCCGGGCCCGGGTATGCCGGTGCTGAGGCAGGCCGTCTCGGACCACCGGAAGCGCTACGGGACCACCTACGACCCGGACACGGAAGTGCTGGTCACGGTGGGTGCGACCGAGGCCGTCGCGGCCACCCTCCTGGCGCTGGTCGAGCCGGGCGACGAGGTCGTCCTGTTCGAGCCGTACTACGACTCCTACGCCGCCTCGGTCGCCATGGCCGGTGCCGCGAGGAGAACGGTCGGCCTGATCGAGGACCCCCTGACTGGCAGGTTCGGCCTGGACGTCGACGGCCTCCGCGCCGCGATCGGCCCGCGCACCCGCGCGGTGCTGGTCAACACCCCGCACAACCCGACCGGCACCGTCTTCACCAGGGCGGAGCTGGAGGCCGTGGCCGCTCTGTGCGTGGAGCACGACCTGCTCGCCATCACCGACGAGGTCTACGAGCACCTGGTCTTCGACACCCACGAACACGTCCCGCTCGCCACCCTGCCCGGCATGGCCGAGCGCACGGTCACCATCTCCAGCGCGGGCAAGACCTTCAACTGCACCGGCTGGAAGATCGGCTGGCTCTGCTCGACCCCGGACCTGGTCGCGGCGGTGAAGGCCGCGAAGCAGTTCCTCACCTTCGTCGGCGGAGCCCCGTTCCAACCGGCGGTCGCCCACGCCCTGAACCACGAGATGCCCTGGGTGGAAGACCTGCGGACCTCCCTGGCGACCAAGCGCTCCCGCCTCTCCGCGGGCTTGGCCGAAGCAGGCTTCGCGGTCCGCCCGAGCGAGGGCACGTACTTCATCACCGCCGACGTACGCCCCCTCGGCTTCACCGACGGCGCAGAACTCTGCCGCGCCCTACCCGAACGGATCGGCGTGGCAGGCGTCCCCGTGCAGGTCTTCACCGACCACCCCGACCAGTGGAAACACCTGGTCAGATTCGCCTTCTGCAAGAAGGACGAGGTCCTCGACGAGGCCCTGCGCAGACTCCACAAACTCGCGGGCAGCTGACCATCCCGGAGGCGGACCAGGACCGCTGGTCCGCCTCCGGCAAACAAAAACACCACACGATCGAGCGAGTATCGGAGCCAAACTGGACCAGCGGTCTTCCAACCCGCCATGCGCGACCTGACGAACGCCGAACTGGTGGCCCACGCCAAGCTCCACGACCGATCAGCCTGGCAGGAGATCGTTCGCCGCCACCTCCCCCTCCTCTGGTCCACCGCCAGGTCAGCCGGCCTCCGCGAGGCCGATGCCGCGGACGTCTGCCAGTTCACCTGGCTGACCCTCGCCGAGAACCTCCACCGGATCCGCACCCCCGCCAAGCTCTCCGGCTGGCTCATCACCACCGCCCGGCACGAGGCCCTCCGAGTCCGCAAGGTCCGCGGCAGGGAACTCCCGGTCGACCTCTGGGGCCCTCCGGAACCGAACTTCCCCAGCCCCGAAGAACTCGTCCTCGCCGACGAACGCGCCAGGCGGCTCTGGCGGGCGTTCGCGGGTCTCACCGACCAGTGCCGCGACATCCTCCGCCTGGTCGCCTACGCCCCGGACCTCACCTACCAGGACGTGGCCGAGGCCCTCGGCATGCCCGTCAACAACCTGGGCTCGACCCGCAGCCGCTGCCTCGCCGTCCTGCGCCGCCGGGTCGAGCAGGAGGCACGGGTATGACCCTGCTGGCCGACCTCAAGAGCCTCCTGGACCAGGTGGACCCGACCCCACCGCACCTGGTCACCCCGCCGAAGTTCCCACCTCCCGACGACTACACCCTCCTCGACTGGTCCTCCGACTCCGCCGTCGCCGCCCCGACGGGCATGCGGGGCACCGGCACCTCCCGCTCCCTCCGCCTCACCAGCGACCACACCACCGTCGACCTCCGCCTGGACACCGTCCGGGACCTGGGCGTCCGAGCCCTAGGCCTGGTGCACCCACCCCGTGGCGGCACCGTCCTCATCTCGTGGCCGGACGGCGGGTCCGCCAGCGGCATCGACCCCATCGGCTGGTTCCGGGCCGACCTGGTCCCCGCAGGCCCGCTCCGCTTCGTGGTCCGCCAACCGGACCTGCTCGACCTCGGCACCGGCTGGTTCGTCCAGTGACCCTGCACGCCGAGTGCCTGGCGCAGGTCGAACTCGGTCACCTCCCGGCAGCGCGAAAACTGGCCCTGCGCGGTCTCGGACAAGCGGCGAACCCCAGCGAGGGGGCCAAGTTCCGGCTGGCCCTCGCGTGGATCGAGCTGGACCGCGGCAAACCGAAGGCCAGTACCGAACACCTCCGCGCGGCCATCCCCCACCTGACCGGCAACGACCTGGCCCGAGCACGATGTCTCCAGGGCCTGCACCTGTGCCAGACCGCGGACCCGCGGCTGGCGGCGGCCCACCTGACCGGGGTCATCCGCGACCTGAAGCGCCACGGCGACGCCAGGTGGCTGGCCAACGCGCTGATCGGCCGGGGGATCGCCCGCGCGTACTCCCTCCGGCTCGCCGGGGCGGACGCCGACTTCACCGCCGCCCGGACCGCCCTGCTGGGCATCGACGAACAAGACCGGGCCGCGATGTGCTTGCACAACAAGGGTTTCGTGGCGATGCTCGCGGGCGACCTGCCCACCGCGCTCCGGCATTATGAGCAAGCGGCACTGGACGGCCTCACCACAGCGCACCGCCCGGAAGCCCTGGTCGACCGGGCCGAAGCCCTGTTGGCCGCCGGTCTCGTGCGCGAAGCGAGAACCGTCCTCACCCCGGCCATCGCCCTGCTGGACCGGTGCGACCGGGGCTCGCGGCTCCCGGACGCCGTGCTGCTGGCGGCCCGGTGTGCGTTGGCGGACAACGACTTCCGCCAGGCAAGGGCACTCGCCGACCAGGTTCCCGGCTGGGTCGCGAAGGCCGTGTCCCTCCGAGCCCGGCTGGCCACCGGCGAACGCCCGGCGGTCCGGCGCACCGCCGCCGAGTGCGACCGCCGGGGGAAGCAAGAGGACGCCGCCGAACTCCGCCTGGCCGCCGGGATCCCGCTCGACGTCCGCCGCGGCACGTCCCGCCTGCGAGCGCTCGGCGCGCTCGACACCGCCCGCCGGGCCACCACCCGCCGCACGGCCGCCGCCGCGTGCCGGGCGGGTCTGGCGCTGACCGACCCCACCACCTGGCCGGGCACCGAGCTGAGGAGCATCGCCCTCGGCCACGCCCTCGCGCACGGCGACGCCAGGTCGGTGCTGCGCTGGTCGCTGACGGCCGTCCCAGGAACAGCGCCCGCGTCCGTGCGGTCCGCCGAACTCCGCCTGGCCCGCGTGAGGGACGACCACCGTCGGGTGGCGGTGCTGGAACGCGAAATCCGTCGCCTGGCGCTCACCGCCCGCCCCACGCCCGCCAAGTCCACCTCGGCGACCACCCGGCTCGCCTTCACCCGCCACGGCGGCGACCTGCACACCGTCACCGCCGTCGCCAACCGCTTCCGCCTGCACCGGATCGACCCGCTGGACCACCACGTCGAGGCGCTCCGCCTGGCCGTCGAGGCCGACCGCCCGACCGCCGCGGCGCACGCGGCCGAGGCGCTGGAGGCGCTGCTGCCGCCAACCGGCGACGGCCCGATCACCATCACCGGTTCCCCTCCCGGCCTGCCGTGGGCGGCTCTGCCGTCCTACCGGGGCCGCGCGATCTCCCTCGACGGCGGACCGCCGCAGAACCCGAAACCCCTTCGCACCAGCGCGTGGATCGCCGGTCCGGAACTGACCCACGCGACCCGCGAGGTCGTCGCCCTCCACCGCCTGCACGGCGGCGCGGTCCGAACCGGTCGATCGGCCACTGTGGACGCCGCGCTGCGGGCGATGGACGGAACCGACGTCGTCCACGTCGCCGCGCACGGCCGGTCCCGCGGCCTGTTCTCCGCGCTGCAACTGGCGGATGGCGAGTTGCAAGAGCACGACCTGAGCCGACTCCGCCGCCCGCCGCGGATCGTCGTCCTGTCCGCCTGCGACTCCGGTCTGGCCCCCGCGTTCCTGCGCCACGGCGCCGAAGCCGTCATCGCGGGCACCCTCGCCGTCCCGGACGACCGCACCCCCGCCTTCATGGCGGCCGTCCACGAAGGACTGCGCACCGGCCTCGACCCGGCGACCGCGCTCGCCCGCGCCCAGCTCGCCCACGACGACCGCGCCTTCACCTGCTTCGGATCGGGCTGAACTCCGCCGCGGCCTCGTCGCCGGCCTCCCGCGGAGTCCGACCCGCGCGGACCAGGCACGCCACGCGGGCCGCGACCCGAGGCGCGGCGAACGACGTGCCGCTCCACCGCGCGTACCCGTACTCCCGGCTCTCCGTGCCCGCGGGCGATCCGGGCGACGGCACCAGCCGCACGTGGCTGCTGACCACGTCCACACCGGGTGCGACGGCGTCGACCCACGGCCCGTGGTTGGAGAACGGGGCGTCCGCCCCCACGGCGAGCACCTCCGGCAGCGCGGCGGGCCACAGCGGCCGGGAGGTGCCGCCGTTGCCCGCCGCGGCCACCACGGCGACCTCGGGGAACGCGCTGATCTCGCTGCGCAGCAGCGGCGGGCACTCGTCGTCGACGGTGTGGCAGCCCGCCGTGAGCACGACGACGTGCAGGCGTTCCCCGTGCTCAGCGGCCTGCGCGCGGAGCCGCCGGAACCCGTTGGCGACGGTGACGTCGTCGGACAGGCCGAGCGACGAGAGCACGCGGTGGTGGCGGATGACGACACCGGGCGCGTGCTGGAGGAGCACCCCGGCGACGAACGTGCCGTGGCCCGCCTGGCGGTCCTGGCCGGCGCGGCCGTCGGCGTCGAGCACCTCCGGCGAGTGGCCCCACTCGGCGAACCAGCGCCTGCCCGCGAACCACGGGTGCGGGTCGAGACCGGTGTCGAGGACGGCGGCGGTGACGTCCCAGCGCTCGTGCCGCGGCGGTACGGGCGGCTCGGCCCCGGTCGGCACCGGTCGAGCAGTGCCGATCATGATCGGGCTGCCGACGTGGACGTTGTTGGGCGCGTAGCCGTGGTCCTGCGCGATCCGGACGCACCGGCCACGCTCGGTCGGGCGCAGCGTGATCCGGGCCACCCCCAGGCCGGAGGGCTCGTCGACCCGGTCGATCCAGCGGCCCAGGCCGTCCACCGCGCGTGGGAGTTCGTCCAGGAAGACCAGCAGTTCGCCCGAACGGACCAAGCACTCGGCGGGGCCGCCGCGGTCGTGCAGGACGAGGTCGGGCCGTTCGGACCGCCACCCGCCGACCAGTTCCGCGAGTGAGGTGACCTGCGCACTTCCACCGAGTTCGGGGTCCACGGTGGACACCATCGCCGACGACCGGGACTGTCCACAGCGGACAGCGGGACTCATCACCCGAACTCGTGAACAGCGACGGAAAGTGTTCACCCGGCTCAGCGACTACCCGGACAGCCGCACCAGGCAGCCCTTCCGAGTGGTTCCGCCCGATAACAGTCGAAAACGGCGTCACCAGTGCTAGACATAGCACAGTGTCAGCCCCGAAAACCGGTTGCGGTTCGCGGTGACCCGGACGGTGGTGATTTCCGTGGCAGGAGCAGATGCGGTGCGCGGCACCGGGTCTCTGCTGGTGCGGGCACTCGCCGTCGGCGGGATCACGGCCGCCGCCTGGTTGTTCGGCGGAGCCGTCGCCTCCGCCGATCCGGGCGACCACCTGCCGGACGCGTCGAGCATCTCCGAGTTCGTGCACGCCACCATCTCCGAGCACCACGAGTCCGTTGAGGACAAGCGCCCGGAGTTGCAGGACATCCGCGACCAGTGGACGGCGACGCTGGGCACCGCGCCCGTCGACCTCGCCTTCCTGGACCCCGCCCGCGTTCCCGAGGAGAACTTCCTCGGCCCCACCCGCATCCCCGTGGTGCCCGAGGACGATTCCTGGCCGCAGGAGGACGACGAGTACTCCCAGGCCGTTTCGCCGGTCTACTCGGGCGGTGTCCTCAACAGCGGCACCGACCGCTCGGGCACGGTCTCGAACACGATGCCCGAGGAGCTGTACACGGAGAAGGTGGCCGCCAAGGTCGCCGCGAAGCTCGCCGCCGCTCCCGCCCCGACGCCGGTCGAAGTGGCCGTCCCCGTCGCGGCGGAGGTGGTCGCGACGGTCGTCGACGCTCCGCAGTGGAGCATCCCGGCGGTCCCCGCGTCCGCGCCGGTGGCCGAGGCCACCGACACCCCCGAAACCGGTGGCCTGGAGTGGGAGGTGCCGCGGCCCGCCGCGCCCACCCCCACGCCCCAGCCCGCCCAGGCCCCGACGGCGCCCACCGCGTCGTCCAGCGCGCACGACAACTCCGGCGGCACCCGTGGCGGCATCGCCGTGACGACCGCCCAGGCCTCGCCGCACCGGTCGTCCGTGTGGACGGCCGCGCGGCGCGACGACGGGCGCACCCCCGGCAGTGTCCAAGGCCTGCCGAGTTCCTCACCAGACTGACCAGGGCACGACTGTGCCTTGAGCATGCCCGTCGACCGGCGTTCCTCCCCGGTCCCCGTGGCCGTACCCCTCCTCCAGCAGCACCCAGGTTGTGCGTGTCCTCGGCGTTCGCGCCGCAGCGACCGCACGCCCGCCCAGGCTTCCCGACCTGCCGACCGCGCCCCAGCAGGTCGGGTTGGCCCAGGTGCCGCACTGCCCCGCGACACCAGGGCCTCACCCCGGAACCTGCGGCAGGGGACGTTCCGCCCCGAACGTCCCCGCCGCAGGTCCACGGGAACTGCCACCGGCATCCCGGCACATCGAGGGGCTGTGCCGGAACGCCCGGTCGGTAGGCGCCGGTCGGCC
>DATMCA010000176.1:0-2817 GCA_035559015.1 Umezawaea sp.
TCGGACCTCAGCCCGGTCGCCGTGGCCCGTGCCGCGCGGGAGGCCGTCGCGCGGTCGTTGGCGCTGCCGGTCGTCGCGGCGGACATGCGGGCGCTGCCGTTCGCGTCGGGCAGCTTCGACGTCGTGCTGGCGGTCGACAACGCCGTGCCGCACCTGCTGACCGGCGCCGACGTCGTGACGGCGGCACGGGAGATGCGGCGGGTGCTGCGGCCCGGCGGCAGGCTGGTGCTGTCCACCCGCGACTACGACGCCCTCCGCCGCGACCGGCCGCTGTCGACACCTCCGCAGCGCAACGCGAACGGTACCGTCACGTTCCAGCTGTGGACCTGGAACGCCGAGGGCACCCACTACGACCTGGAGCACTTCCAGGTCGAGCCGCTCGGCGACGAGTGGACCACGTCGGTCCGGCGGGCGAGCTACTGGGCGATCACCCGCGCCGAGCTCGGCGGACTGCTGGTCGACGCGGGGTTCACCGACGTGCGCTGGCCGGACACGAGTTTCTTCCAGCCCGTGCTCAGTGCTGCCAGCGGGTGACGGCGACGACCTCCTCCGGCGTCGAGTCGGCGAACAGCGCGACCTCGCCGCGCCGCACGTCCACGATCGTCGCCACCAACTCCCGACCCAGGGCGTTGATCAACACCTCGTCGGCCTCCAGCGCGTCGGCCGACTCCTCCAGCGACGACGGCAGCCGCGGCACGTCGCCCAGCCCGGCCGGGTCGACGTCGAGCGGGTCCGGCAGCTCGCCGCCGCCCGCCATCCCGGCGGCCAGCACCGAGGCGATCACCAGGTACGGGTTCGCGGACAGGTCGAACGACTTGACCTCCAGGTTGGCGTTCGAGCCGCCGACCAGCCGCAACGCCGTCTCGCGGTTCTCCAGGCCCCACGCGGCGAACGGCGCGGCCCAGTGCGACGGCACGAGCCGCAGGTAGCTCGCCACCGACGGCGACCCGATCGCCGTGAGCGCGGGCAGGTGCTCCAGGACGCCCGCCGTGAACCGCTCGGCCTCGCGGGACAGGCCGAACCGGCCCTCGCCACCGGTGAACAGGTTCCGGCCGTCGCGCCACAGGCTCAGGTGCAGGTGACCGCCGTTGCCGACGCCGTTCGCGACGACCTTCGGCGAGAACGACGCCCGCATCCCGTGCCGCGCGGTCACGGCCCGGATCGTCTCGCGCGCCAGCACCGCCGTGTCGGCCGCCGCCACCGGGTCCGACGGGGCCGTGGACACCTCGAACTGGCCCGCCGCGTACTCCGGGTGGAACTGGACGACCCGCACGTCCTGCGCGACCAGCGCGCGGATCACCGCGGCGCAGTAGTCGGACAGCTCGACCTGCCGGGCGTGGCCGTAGGCGGGGCCGGTCGTCGCGGGCACGAAGTCGTCCGTCCCGCCCTTGCCGACGGCCCACTCCACCTCGAACCCGGCCTCGGCCGCGAACCCCGCGTCGGCCAGCCGCTCGACCGCCGCCTTCGCCGCCAGCCGCTGGTCGAGCGCGTAGGGCCGGCCGTCCTGGTGGTAGCGGTCGGCGGGCGCCCACGCCCAGCCGGGCTGCGCCGCCAGCGCGGTCAACCGGCTCAGGTCGGGGTGCAGCCGCAGGTCGCCCACCGGACCGCCGACGAACCGGCCGTCGATGATCGAGTCCTGGAGCAGGAACACGTCGAACACCGGCGAGGCGCCCACCGCGCCGCCGAGTTCCTTCAGCGGCACCGACTTCACCCTGGTGACCCCGCTGTTGTCGACCCAGGTGACGGCCACGGCTACGACGCCGAGTTCTTCGAGATGCGCGGTGTCCATGGCCTACATGCTGCTACAACGGGAGGATGCTGCCCTTCGTAGCGGACCTCAGGCTGGTCGACCACCACTGCCACGGCGTGCTGCGCGGGGACGTGGACCGCGCGGGCTTCGAGGCTTTGCTGACCGAGGCCGACCGGACCAGCCCGTTGGGGACGAGCCTGTTCGACTCCTCCGTCGGCCTGGCGGTGCGCCGCTGGTGCTCGCCGGTGCTGGACCTGCCCCCGCACGCCCCCGCCGACGAGTACGTGGCCAGGCGGAGGTCGTTGGGCGCGGCGGACGTGAACAGGGCTTTCCTGATGGCGGCGGACGTCGACACGTACCTGGTGGACGGCGGCCTGTCACCCGAGCTGCTGCTCGACCACCGCGAGCTGGCGGCCGTCACGGGAGCCGCGTCGTTCGAGGTCGTCCGGCTGGAGCGGCTGGCGGAGGAGGTGGTCGCGTCGGGGTGCACGGCCTCCGGCTTCGCCGACGCCGTCCGAGCGGCCTTGGACAGCTCGACCGCCGTGGGCGCCAAGTCCATCGCCGCCTACCGCGTCGGCCTCGCCCTGCGACCGGAGCGGCCCACCGCCCAGGAGGTCACCGACGCGGCGGGCGGGTGGCTCGCGCGCGGCGGCCGGTGCGCGGACGAGGTCCTGACCCGCTTCCTGGTGTGGGAGGCGCTGGACCGACGGCTGCCCGTCCAGTTCCACGTCGGCTACGGCGACTCCGACGCCGACCTGCACCGCTGCGACCCGCTCCTGCTGACCGACCTCCTGCGCGCCACCGCGGACCTGGGCGTGCCGATCATGCTGCTGCACAACTACCCGTTCCACCGCAACGCCGGCTACCTCGCGCAGGTCTTCGGCCACGTGTTCGTCGACGTCGGGCTCGCCGTGCACAACGTCGGACGCCGGGCCGACGCCCTGGTGGCCGAACTGCTGGAGCTCGCTCCGTTCGGCAAGGTGCTGTTCTCCACCGACGCCTTCGGCCTCGCTGAGCTGTACGTGATCTCGACGGCGCTGTTCCGGCGGGCGCTGGATCGCGTGCTC
>DATMCA010000177.1:0-9799 GCA_035559015.1 Umezawaea sp.
TTGGGTGAGGGCTGTTCTGGTTGTGGTGCTTGTGTAGTGGTGGTCGTGCGGGTGGTTTCGGTGCGCCAGCGGGCTACTGTTTTGTCGGCGTTCACCGGGGCTAGTGGGACTTTTGGGCCGTCGCCGAAGCGGAGCCAGTCGACTATTCGTTGGTTGAGGTCGGCTACCAGGGCGCGGACTTCTGGTTCGGATTTCAGGGCGCGCGCGGTTTCCGGTAGGGCGTCCACCTCTTTGCGCAGCAGCAGTGGTGTGGGTAGTAGGACGTCGCTGGGTAGGCCTTCGCGGCGCAGGTAGTCCTTGAGCCACCACTGCTCCTCGACCGGTCCCTGTAGGCCCGGCAGTGGTTTGCCGGTGCCAGGGAGGTTGTCGAACTCGCCTCGGTCGGTGGCTTCGCGGATCTGCCGGTCTACCCACGACTCGAAGTTCACGTCGGTGGGCTTTCGCTCGGTCACCCCTCGATTGTGCCCGAGCGGCGTGGCTGTTCGCCGGTCGTGAACCTGGTCGGGGCGGTTCCTGGCGCGCTGCATGATCAGGCCCATGGCGCTCATCGAAGTGGTGCTCGGCGACATCACGCTGGAACGCGTCGACGCGATCGTGACGGCGGCGAACCAGTCGTTGATGGGAGGTGGGGGCGTGGACGGTGCCGTGCACCGGGCGGCGGGGCCTCGGCTGGCTGAGGCGGGGGCTGCTGTGGGGCCGTGTGAGGTGGGGGACGCGGTGGCCACGCCGGCGTTCGAGTTGAGTCCGGTGCGGTTTGTGATCCACACGGTCGGGCCGGTGTGGGAAGGGGGTGGGTACGGGGAAGCTGACTTGTTGGCGTCGTGTTATCGGCGGTGTCTTGAGGTGGTGGACGGGCTCGGGGTTCGGTCCGTGGCGTTTCCGGCGATCGCGACCAGGGTGTACGGGTTTCCCGCTGAGGAGGCCGCGCGGATCGCGGTGCGGACCCTTCGTGCCACGCCGACCGGCGTCGAGGTGGTTCGGTTGGTGGCGTTCGACGCGGAATCGCGGGCTCTGCTCGTCGCGCGGGCAGCCGGTTGAGGTGAGCGGTTACCCTCCTCCGGTGACGGAAACGGATACCCCAGCCCCCACCGAGTCCCGGCGACTGGCGGTCGTGCTGATCATCGCCGCTGTCGTGCTCGTGCTCGACCAGGCGACGAAGTACTGGGCTGAATCCGCGCTCACCGGCAAGGCGCCGATTCCGCTGCTCGGTGAGTTCCTCCAGCTCAGGCTGCTGTACAACCCCGGTGCCGCGTTCTCCATCGGTGCGGGTTCCACCTGGATCTTCACGATCCTCGCCGGCGTCGCCGTGGTGGTGCTCGCCCGGCTCGCCACCCAACCCCAGAGCCAGGCCCGCGCCGTGGCGCTGGCGCTGCTGCTGGGCGGTGCCTTCACGCACCTGCTCGACCGGCTGTTCCGCGACCCGGGGTTCGCCCGCGGGCACGTCGTGGACTTCATCGACTACAACGGCTGGTTCGTGGGCAACGTCGCCGACATCGCGCTCTTCGGCGGGGCCGTCCTGTTCGTGATCCTGACGTTCCTGCACGACCGCGAGACCGCGGAGAAGTGACGTGCGCGCGGAGCCTCGGCAGGGTGCCCCGCGCGCACGGCGCTCACCTCGGGTCTAGCTGAACGGGTCGAGCGTGATGTACGCCTGCGCCGGGTTGCCGTCGTGGACGAGCGACTCGTGCGCGCCGACGTCGTCGAAGGCGAAGCCGTACGCCTTGCCGTCGACCATCTGGGCGTGGATCTTCTTGGAGTACTGGTTGGTCACGCCGTCCTGGTAGAAGCCCGAGTTGTTGGCGTCGGGCTGGTTGGGGTTGCTCAGCAGCGTGGACCGGTTGTACCCGGCGCACAGGGTGCGCGAGATCGGGCCGCGGACCAGGTCGTTCGGGGCGTCCAACAGCTTGTAGCAGCCGAAGATGCTGTCCGAGTCCGGCTTCTGGAACGACGTGACGACCTGACCGGCGCTGTTGGTGAAGTTCATCGTGTTGCCCGACACCCGGCCGAAGTACTTGAGGTTCGGCTGGTCGCCGAACGGCGTGACGGTGAGCGTGGACGACGCGTACTTCGTCCACACCCGGTTCACGTAGTCGCTCAGCACGTTGGCTGGCAGCGCCCCCGCTTCGATGCCGTGACCCGGTGCGAGCGCGCGCACGACGGTGCCGTCCGAGCGGGTCCGGATCAGGTTGGCCCAGCCGCCCGACTGGCTGCGCAGGGAGTTGTAGAACGCGGTGTAGCCGCCGGGCTTGAGCTTGCCGGTGGTCTTGGTCGCGCCGCTCGCGGGCCGCACGCCGACGTTGTACGGCGCCGAGACGAAGTCGACCTGCGTGCTGTTCAGCCAGAGACCCGAGTCGTTCAGGGTGTACTCGGACCAGTTGAACAGGATGTTGACGTTCGGGTCGGACGGGTTCTGCACGGCGGGCTGCACGAGACCGCCCGTGGTCACCTTGAAGACCAGCTTCTGGCCGTAGGAGAAGTAGACGCGGCCGGAGAACTTCGGCATCTGGATCGTCTTCGACTGCCCCTGCGCCGGTCCCGCGATCGACGCGTCCGGCGCGGCCGTCGGGGGGTTGCCCCCGACGGGCCACTGGTGGAACCCGCCGTTCGCGTCCGCCCAGCCCTGGCGCCCGGTCGAGAGCTCCGTGCCCAGGTTGTAGATGTAGATCGCGTCGCCACGACCGGAGTTGTTGGTGATCGTGAGCGGGATGGTGGCGGGAACGGCCTCGGCCGCGGTCGCCAGGGCCGTGAGTCCGGACGCGGCTGTCGCCGCGGCGGCCAGCAGAGAGAACACCTTGCGTTTGACGAGCACCGGCTTTCTCCTCCTCAGGATGGAGTTGTGAGAGCGCTCTCACAGAGTCGCGCGGCAACCGGCGCTGTGTCAACGGCCAATGACGCCAATAAATCGGACAGGTTTCCCGGATGGGCGGTTGTTCCTTAACCGGTAACGGCGATAGCCTGTTAATCGTCGCCGACGAGGAGGTGGCCCGTGATCACCGTGCTGCTGTTGGGAGCCGCGATGCTCACGCCGATCGCGAATGCGCAGGTCGACCACCACGAGTGGCGCTCGGCCGCCTTCGCCGAAGGCGCCTCCGAGGGCGTCCGGCCCGCGCCCGGCGGTCTGGTGATCGCCCACCCGATCGGTCGTGAGGACGGCTACGACTACGCCCGCTGGACGTCGCCGACGCACACCACGAGGTTCGACGCCACGCAGATCATCCCGTCGTGGAACGCCGACACCCCGCCGGGGACGTGGATCCGGGTCGACCTCCGCGGCCCCGGGACGGGCTGGTACGTCATGGGGCGCTGGGCCTTCGGCGACACCGACATCGCCCGCACGTCCGTGCCGGGGCAGTCCGATGAGGACGGCAGGGTCGACGTCGACACGTTCGTGGCGGCGGAGGGCCGTGCTCAGCGCGGGTTCCAGCTCCGCGTCACGCTCTACCGCGCGGCCGGCACCTCGGTGACGCCCAAGCTGCGGATGGTGGGCGCGATGGCCTCGGCCGTCCCGGACAGGTTCACCGTGCCCACCAGCGCACCCGGCCCGGCGCGCGGCGTGGAACTGCCCGTGCCGCGGTACTCGCAGAACCTGCACGAGGGCGGCGAGGCGTTGTGCAGCCCCACGTCCACGGCGATGGTGGTCGAGTACTGGGGTCGCGGACCGGCCCCCGGGGAACTCGACCCGAACCTGCCCGACCCCCGTGTCGAGCACGCCGCGGCGCACATCTACGACCACGACTACGAGGGCACCGGGAACTGGCCGTTCAACACCGCGTACGCCGCGACCTACGGCCTGCGCGCGCACGTCACGCGGCTGCGGTCGTTGACCGAGCTGGAGAGGTACATCGCCCGCGGTGTCCCGGTGATCACGTCCCAGTCGTTCCGCGAGGACGAGCTCGACGGCGCGGGCTACGGCACCGCGGGCCACATCATGGTGGTCGTGGGCTTCACCGAGGCCGGTGACGTGATCGCCAACGACCCGGCGTCGAGCTCGAACGAGGCCGTCCGCCGGGTGTACCCGCGCGCCCAGTTCGAGACGATCTGGCTGCGCACCAAGCGCTACGACGAGGACGGCGACGTGGCCGACGGGCCGGGCGGCGTCGTGTACGTCATCGAACCCGCTCGCTGAGCACCTTGAGCAGGGTCTCGACGAACTTCTCCGCCGTGAACACGTAGCCCATGTGGTCGCCGGGGAACTCGACCACCTCGGACCCCAGCCGCTCGGCGAACGCGCAGGTCGAGCGGGACGCGAGCTGCCCGGCCGACTTGGCCCCCACCGGCGAGGCCGGCCCCGCGCCGTCGTCGTCCAAGACCCGGACTCGACCGGTCGGGGCAGAGCGTCAGGAGAGCCCGTCGAGGTACTGCTTGGCCAGCCGCTTCGGTGCCCGCACCAGCCACGACTCGACGATCAACTCCTCCAGTTCGGCGGAGCCGATCTCGTCGAGCCTGGCGAGGATCATCGCGTAGCCGTCGAAGTGGGAGGTGGTGAAGTAGACGTCCGGGGCGTCGGCCAGCAGCGCCTCCTTCACGCCCACGTCCGCCACCCGCGCCCCCAGGATCGGCCCGTCCGGCGCGTCCGCGCCCAGTTCCAGCAGGTCGGCCTTGCGCAGGGGGCGTTCGCAGACGAACCCCTTGCCCTTCACCCGCCAGTCGCGCGGCGACCGCTCCACCGCCTCGGGCAGCGCCATCGCGATCCGGTGTACCTCGTCCCAGGTGGCCACCCCGGCACTCTAGGACTCCGCTGGCGTTCGGGCCCGCCGTGCTGTCACATACGTCCGTCGGGATCCGTCATGCGGGCAACAGCCCCGACCGGAACGAGGAGGCGACGCCGATGCTCGCCGTGAGCAGCTACCCCCAGACCTACGTCGACGAGTGCCGGGCGCGCCTGGACGCGCAGGTCGACGCCTACCGCGCGATGGCCGCCGCGGGCGGGACGAAGGCCCCGTTCAAGGCCGCGCTCGACGCGTTCGAGGTGGTGTTCTTCAACAACATGGTGCTGGCGCTGGAGAACCACTTCGTGCACCGGCTCCGGGCCAAGGAGCTGAAGGACGGCAACCCGCTCAACGAGGTGCGGCTGCTCAGCACGTCGCTGCTGTCCAACGGCGGCGTCCTCGCGGCCGACAAGACGATCAGGGTGAAGCCCGAGGCGACGGTGCTGAAGTACCAGGTCGGCGACGTGATCGCGGTGCGCGAGGCGGACTTCGCCGCGTTGGCCAAGGCGTTCTTCACGGACCTGGAGAGCAAGTACGTCGTCTAGTTGACCCGTGCGCAACGCGTGGCGCGTAGCCTCCTCGTCCTCGGTGAGGAGGCGCGCATGCCAGGTCGGAAGCACCCGTCCGTGCTGATCACGAGGCTGGTCAGCGAGCGTCCCGGCAGCTCGCAGGCCGCGATCCTCGCCGAGCTGCGCCGCTGCCTGCTCGACGGCGGCGTGCCGCCCGGCACGCCGATCCCGCTGGACGAGGTCGCGGCGGTGTTCGGCGTCAGCCGCATCCCCGTGCGCGAGTCGCTGAAGACGCTGATCGGCGAGGGGCTGGTCGAGCACCGGCCGAACCTCGGCTACACGGTCGCCAAGCTGACGGCCCGCGAGCTGCACGAGCTGTACCTGGTGCGCGGGGTGCTGGAGGCGGCGGCGCTGAGTGCGGCGGTGGGGGCGGCGAGCGCGGCGGACGACGACAACGCGCGCGCCGCGCACCTCGGCCTGGAGGAGGCGGTGCGGGCGAAGGACGTGCAGGCCTACCACCGGGAGAGCCGCAGCTTCCACCTCGCGCTCGTCGCCCCGTGCGGCATGTTCCGGCTGCTCGGCATGTTCGAGGCGGCCTGGAACGTCACGGAGCCGTTGCGCCCCATGGCGCACGTGCCGGAGGCGGAACGGGCCCAGTTGCACAGCGACCACGACGCCATGCTCGCGGCGTTCGTCGCACGCGACGAGAAGGCGCTGCTGGAGGCCGCCAGGGCCCACCACCAGCGGCTCCAGTCGTCGTTGGAGCTGCTGCCGCGGCACACCGGGCTGTTCGCCGAACCGGACTAGGACGGCGGAAACCCTTGTCCCGGCAAGATATATGTTTCGCGTGATGGACGTGTAACATCCCGCTCCTACTTTTACCTGGCGTAGCCGTGGTGGACTGGCGAGCCGGGAGTGACCATGACCGAGATCGTGCCGCACGTGCAGGAAGCCCTCCCGACGGACTCCGGCGGCGTCGCCGCTCCCGTGACCGGGGGCGTGAAGCCCGAGTACGACCCGCGCCTCGCGAACGAGGACCTGGCCCCGCTGGAGAAGCAGACCTGGGGCTCCTACAACATCTTCGCCTTCTGGATGTCCGATGTGCACAGCGTCGGCGGCTACATCACCGCGGGCAGCCTGTTCATGCTCGGCCTGAACAGCTGGCAGGTGCTGGTCTCGCTGCTCGTCGGCATCGGCATCGTCTACTTCTTCTGCAACCTCGTCGCGAAACCCAGCCAGGTCACCGGTGTCCCGTACCCGGTCATCTGCCGCAGCGTGTTCGGCGTCCGCGGCGCGAACATCCCCGCCGTCATCCGGGGCCTGATCGCCGTCGCCTGGTACGGCATCCAGACCTACCTGGCGTCCGCCGCGCTGGAAGTGGCCCTGCTCAAGCTGTTCCCCGGCCTCATGCCGTACGCGGACGTGCAGGAGTACGGCCTCCTCGGCCTGCCGCTGCTCGGCTGGGCCTGCTTCACCGTGCTGTGGATCCTCCAGGCGGCGGTGTTCTGGACCGGCATGGAGAGCATCCGCAAGTTCATCGACTTCTGCGGCCCGGCCGTCTACGTCGTCATGTTCCTGCTCACCGGCTACCTGCTGTACCGGGCGGGCTGGGGCGCGATCGACCTGAACCTCGGCGACGTCAAGTACACCGGCGCGCAGGCCGTCCCGGTCATGCTCGGCGCCATCGCGCTGGTGGTCTCGTACTTCTCCGGGCCCATGCTCAACTTCGGCGACTTCTCCCGCTACGGCAAGTCGTTCGCCGCCGTCAAGCGCGGCAACCTCCTCGGCCTCCCGGTGAACTTCCTGGTGTTCTCCATCCTCGTGGTGGTCACCGCCTCCCTCACCGTCCCGGTCTTCGGCGAGCTGATCATCGACCCGGTGCAGACCGTGGCCAGGATCGACAGCACCCTCGCCATCGTCCTGGGCGCGCTCACGTTCACCATCGCCACGATCGGCATCAACATCGTCGCGAACTTCATCTCCCCGGCGTTCGACTTCTCCAACGTCAGCCCGCAGAAGATCTCCTGGCGGGCGGGCGGCATGATCGCCGCGGTCGGCTCGGTGCTGATCACCCCGTGGAACCTGTACAACAGCCCGGACGTCATCCACTACACGCTGGAGACGCTGGGCGCGTTCATCGGACCGCTGTTCGGCGTCCTCATCGCCGACTACTACCTCGTGCGCAAGCAGCGGGTCGTGGTGGACGACCTGTTCACCATGTCCACCACCGGGAACTACTGGTACCGCAAGGGCTTCAACCCGCCCGCCGTCATCGCGACGATCGTCGGCGCCGCGGTCGCCATGGTCCCGGTCCTCTGGTCCACCGGTCCCGGCATGAAGGGCGCGGCCCCGTACACCTGGTTCATCGGCATGGCGCTCGGCTTCGCCGTCCACGCGGTCCTCTCGCGGCGGAGGTGACCGTGCGCATCAAGGTCGTCAACCCCAACACCAGCGCCGCGATGACCCGGAACATCCACAGCGCGGCCCGTGCCGTCGCCGCGCCGGGCACGACGGTCGAGGCCGCCAGCCCCGCGATGGGCCCGGCCTCGATCGAGAGCCACTACGACGAGGCACTCAGCGTTCCGGGCGTCCTCACCGAGATCGCCGCGGGCGAACGGTCCGGAGTGGACGGTTACGTCCTGGCCTGCTTCGGCGACCCCGGCCTGGACGCGGCGCGGGAACTGGCCACCGGCCCGGTCGTGGGCATCGCCGAAGCCGCGATGCGCACGGCCACCTACCTGGGTCGCACGTTCACCGTGGTCACGACGCTGGCGAGGACCCGCGGCCGGGCCTGGGACCTCGTCGAGCGCTACGGCGTGACCAAGTTCTGCGCGGGCGTGCACGACGTGGACATCCCGGTGCTGGAGCTGGACCAGGACCCGGACACCCTGAAGAAGCTCACCGAGGCCTGCGCGTCGGCCATCGGCGAGGACAACGCGGACGCCGTGGTGCTCGGCTGCGCGGGCATGGCGGACCTCTGCGCGGACCTCACGAAGGCGCTGGGCGTCCCGGTGATCGACGGGGTCCGGGCGGCGACGCTCCAGGTCCAGTCGTTGATCACCATGGCCCTGACCACGGACAAGCGCGGCGAGTACGCCAAGCCCCCGGCCAAGGCCTACTCGGGGCTGCTCAGCTCCTTCACGTCGCCGCTCTGACCACCACGGACACCAACCGGGCCTGACCGCCGCGCCACCCGGTGCCGACCGCCAGGTACCGGGCGGACGTCCCGACCACGACGCTCGCCCTGCGCCCCCGCCCGACAGCACCGGCGGGGGCGTAGGCGCGTCCGTCCACGCTCGTCGCCACGACCGCGGACGGCACCGCGCCCGCCGTCCAGGTCAGCACGACCTCGCCGACCGCCACGACGGCGCCGAGGTCCACCACCATCCGCCCGTCCACGCCGGGCGTCCACGAGGTCCGCGGGTCGTCGTCCACGGCCGCGCCGGGGTCCGACATCCCGGCGGGCAGGGGAGCGGACGGGAACGTCACCCGACCCACGGCCAGGTCGGCCAACGGGTAGGGCCGACCGCCGGGGAACACGACCTCGACGCCGGGCAGCACCGGCAGTTCGACCCCACCCACCTGCTTCACCAGCAGCATCGCGGCAGGTCCGCCGAAGCGCACCCGCTGCCCGTCCAGCACGGTCACGGTGACCCCGACCGGCACCGAACCGCCGCCGACCCGCCGCACGGTGAACCGCGGGGCCTCGACCCGAGCGGACCCGGCCTCCAGCGCCACGTCGTGATCGGTGCCGACGGCCGTGACCCGCTGCACCCCCTGGTAGACCCGCACGGCCGTGCGCGACTGCCGCACCGACACGACCCCCGTCACCCGTGACGCGCCGAGGTTGAACAGGCTCAGGTACCCGTCCGCCGCGCTGGCCCGCACGCCGTCGGGGCACACCGGCGCACCCGCGGCGGCGATGGCCCGCAGGTCCCGCTCCGCCCCGACGTAGCCCTCCACCAGGAACCCGGCGGCAGGCCCGTCCGACAGCGTCACGGTCGAGCCCCGGACCGCGATCGGGGCCGTGGACCCGTGCACCACGAACCCGGCCCGCCCGTCCACGTCCAGCCACTTCCCGGTGCTGCGCAGGTCGTCGCGGGGGTAGCTCGCGGAGGTCGTCCACGACACCCCGTCCGTCGAGTGCTCGACGCGGTACGCCTGACCCGCGGCGGCCTCCCAGTGCAGTCGCACCCGGTCCAGCGGCACCGCGGCCCCGAGGTCGACCGCGAACCAGGTGTCCGCCCGTGGCCGCTCCGCCTTCGACACGGCCCACCGCGTGGCGGCGTCCCCGTCGACCGCGAACCCCGGCTCCCGCCCCGCGTCGGACGAGGACGCGGAGGCCACCCGACCCCGTGCCAGGTCCGCGCCGTCGCCGTCGCGGACCTCGAAGGCGTACAGCGAGTACCCGTAGGTCGGGTGCGGCGTGATCCCGACCATCCGCACGTACCGGGCGGTCGTCCGGCCGAACACGAGGTCGTCGCTGCGCCCGACACCCTCCGCGGCCCTCACGGTCACGCTGCCCTCGGCGGCGGTGAACACGCGGTCCCCGTCCAGGCCGGGAACGCCCGGCATCGCCAG
>DATMCA010000178.1:0-4123 GCA_035559015.1 Umezawaea sp.
CCTCGGCGAGGGTCTTGTTGTAGAAGACGCCGGTGACGCTGAAGTTCAGCCCCATCGCGAACAGCGAGCCCTCACCGCGCGAGCCTCCACCGGGCTTCATCCGCAGCTGTTCCAACTGCGAGGCCGGCCACTTGTCCCAGCCGAACACCCCCGCGTACCCGTCGAGGTTCTTGAGCAGGTTGTCCTTCACCAGCTCGGACACCTGCGGCAGGCGCATCAGGTCCGGCGGGTCGTCGGCCAGCACCCGCGGCGCGTTCTGCGTGATCACCGCGAACTGGTCTTCACGGATGTCCCACGAGACGTTCGAGAACTGCTTGGAGAACTCGTCGGTCAACGCCTTGGGCAGCGGGAAACCCGTCTCGAAGTACCCGCGCAGCGTGACCGGCCCCGTTCCGCACGTCGGCTTCTCGGTCAGGGCGGCGCCGGTGTTCGTCGACTGCGCGCTGGTGCTCCCCGGCCCGCCGCAGGCGGCTACCAGCGAAGCCGCCAGCACGACGATCCCAACCAGACTTCCGCGGTGACTGGTGCGACGCGTCATTGCGCCCTCCTCGGTCCACTTGGCCGACCGGCGCCCCGCCGGCGGTTGCTAAATCGTGTTAGCAGGGCGCAGTGTTACGCTCGCTCTCGACTGATGTCAAGGTCACAGAGGTGCGGAGGATCTCGTTGAGCCCACGAAGGGTCACGCTCGCCGAAGTCGCCGAGCGCGCCGGGGTTTCCCGCAGCACGGCGTCACTCGTGCTCTCGGGTCGCAGTCGTGAGCTGAGGATCTCCCACACCGTCGAGCAGCAGGTGCTCGCGACCGCCAAGGAGCTGGACTACCGGCGCAACGCGGTGTCGGTCGGCCTGCGCACCGGCACGACCCGCACGATCGGCTTCGTCTCCGACACGGTCGCCACCTCCCGTCTCGCGGGTGACATGATCAAGGGCGCGGTCGAGGCGGCCCGAGAGCACGACCTGCTGCTGTTCATCGGCGAGACCGAGGGCGAGGAAGACCTCGAACGCGGCCTGCTCCAGGCGATGCACGACCGCCAGGTCGACGGCATCATCTTCGCCTCGATGTTCACCCGGATCGTCGACGTGCCGACCGCGCTGGCCGCCGGTCCGGCCGTGCTGCTCAACGCGGTGCCGAAGCGGGCGACCACCCTGCCCTCGATCGTCCCCGACGAGGTGGGGGCGGGTCGAAGTGCCGCCCGGGTGCTGCTCGACGCAGGTCACCGCGACGGCATCCACCTCATCGGCGCGGGCCCCCGAGTCCGCGACGTCCCCCCGGGGGCCGTCGCGGGCATCGAACGGCTCACCGGCATCCGCGAGGTGTTCGCCGGGGCGAACGTCAAGATCGCCGGCGGCCGGATCTGCTCCGACTGGCAGCCGGAACAGGGCTACGAAGCGACCCGCGCGCTCCTGACGCGCACTCGACCACGCGCGTTGATCTGCCTCAACGACCGGCTCGCTGTCGGCGCCTACCAAGCACTGGACGACTTCGACCTCAAGGTGCCCTCGGACGTCTCCGTCGTCTCGTTCGACGACCACCCCGTCGCGACCTGGATCCGCCCCAAGCTCACGACCATCGCGCTGCCCCACTACGAACTCGGCCGCAAGGCGTTCGAGGTGCTCCTCGGTGAGATCAACCGGGGCAGCGGGGAAACCACGCCACCGGGCGAGACGCACCGCATTCCGATGCCGATCCGGATGCGCGACTCGGTGACGGCGCCCAACGCCTGAGCCCGTTCGGCGATCACCGTGCGAATCTGTGGCTGTGCGTCGGGGATGTCGACCCCGTGCCGTCACATCCCTCGTTCCGGTGGCGCGAACATCGCTATCTGTCGACCCGAGCGGTACCGGTGAGAACCTCGGCCGTGTCGAGCAAGCCCGTGGCGACGTCGCGGGCGACATCGGAAAGCCGGCGGTGCTGGGTGCGGGCGTATTCACGGAGTCGCGTGTAGGCCTGGTGCATGTCCAGGTCCCCGGCCTCGACCAGCACACCCTTAGCCTGCTCGACGACCGTGCGGTGGTGCAGGGCGGCCTGCAACTGCTCGAAGACGATCTCCTCGCGATGCACGGCGCGCTGTTGCAGGATGCCTATGGTGGCGATGTCGGCCAAGGCCTGCCCGAGCGCGATACTGGAGCCGTCGATGGCCACCGGCTCGGTGTGCAGCAGCGTCAACGCCCCGATGATCTCCTCGCGCAACCGCATCGGCACCGCGGTCGCCGCTCGAAATCCCGCCTCCATCGCCGCAGGCACGAACAGCGGCCACCGGTCGACGTCGGCGACCAGGTCCACGCTGGAGACCGCGACGCCGGTCCGCACGCAGTCCAGGCACGGCCCCTGCCGGGTCTGCGCGGCGAAGACCTCGACCAGTTCGGCGTGCTCGGACGACCCGGCCGCGGGCCACCACCCGCCACGCTGATCGGACAGGATCACCCCCGCGGCATCGACCTCCAGCAGTTCCACCACCCGCTCGGCGAGCAGACCGAGGAAATCCAGCACGTCGAAGTCCGCGACCAGGGTGTCGGCCAACGACACGAACACCTCGGCCAACCGCTGGTCCCGCCCGGTGCTCATCGTGACGACCTTTCCTCAACGCGCGTCATGGCCGATCCTCCTCCTGCGTGAATCGCAGCGTCCGCGCGACGACCTGTCGGGCGATCTCGGCCAGCGGCACGTCCTGGGTGAAAGCGTGCCCGCGCAACCTCATCAACGCGGCTTCGGTGCTCACGCCGAGCTGCACCTGCACCATGCCCGTGGCCTGGTGCACCTCGATGTGCGGATCGAGCAGCCAGCTCAGGTCCGCGGGGCCGTGCCCGCTGATGTCGTCGGCGATGCCCTGGGTGGCCATGTCGGTGAGGATCAGCGCGTCGCTCACCTCGCTGTGCGACAGCGGACCGGGCGTGTCGCGGTAGAGGTCCAGCGAACCGAATCGCACCACACCGATCTGCAGCGGAAACGAGAACACCGCAGCCGCGCCGAGCGCCAACGCGCCGGGGGTGAACGCGGGCCACCGCACGCCCTCGGCGGCCAGGTTGCCCACCAGCACCGGGCCGCCCGAGACGAAGGTGTCCAGGCACGGTCCCTCACCGACGGCGAGTTGCAGGTCTTCCAGCCCGGCGCTGGTTGGATTCGTCGCGTGGACCAAGGCCCGAGTCGGATGGTCCGGCACATCGGTGCCGTCACGGAGATGGCTGAGCACGGTGGCTCCGGCGCCGGTGACCGATAGTTCCTTCACACATCGCGCGCACACCAGTGCGACGGTGGGGTGGGAACCGTCGCAACGATCGGCGATCAGCAGTTCCCGAAGCCGAGCACGCCGGTTCTGCTCCACGACACCCTCCGCACTCGACCGCTGCCACCAGGTCGACCCTAGTGGGTTCGCGACCAACCGACGGGAGTGGCAACGATCTTGATCGACCGCACTGACCGTCGGTTTCATCCTCCTGCCACCGGTCCAGCGGATGTGAAGGGCCTGATCGAGATTCGCCGCTTGACCGCCCCATTCGATTCGGGCGCCCCTTCCGCGGGCGAAGTGGCTGGTCGACGCGACCTTCACGAAATTGTCAGAGCCCATCACTATCGTTCTCCCCTACCCGAACCGGACAGGGAGAACACGACGTGCGCAGGTGGGAACTCGTTGCCGATGGTTCCGCGAAGTTCTGGGAGGTCGAGCGGGACGGTGCGAACGTGACCGTGCGCTACGGGCGGCTGGGGTCGGTGGGGCAGACCAAGGTCAAGGACTTCGCGTCGGACGCCCTGGCTGTGGCGCACGTGGACAAGCTCGTGGCGGAGAAGGAGAAGAAGGGTTACCTGGCTCGCGGTGCCGAGGCTCCGATCGCGGCGGAAGCGGCGGTCACGGCGGAGGAGCCGAAGCTGGAGAGCGTCGGTGTGGCCGTGGTCGAGCGGGCTCTCGAAGGCGAAGAGCCCGCGGTCGACGTGCCCGCGGACATGGTGCCGCCGCTGCTGGTCGTTCCCCCGTGGACGGTCAAGCGGGCGGCGGCGAAGCCGATCGCCGTGGTGGGCGCGGAGGTACAACCGGGTTTCGCGTGGGCACCGGGCGAACGTGTGACGTGGGCGAGGTCGAACTGCTACGGGCCCTCCTCCGGCATCGGGATCGACTACACCGTCGAGGAC
>DATMCA010000179.1:0-3116 GCA_035559015.1 Umezawaea sp.
TGCTTGCCCACGCCATCCTTATGGAGATGGGTATCCCTTGCTACGTGATGTTCGACGGGGACAAGGGCTATGAAGGCAGAGCGCGGAGTCAGGGGAAGAAACCGCAGGTAATCAGGGATACTGTCCAGAATCACAGGATGGAAAACCTGAGATTGTTGGAGTACCTCGGCGCTGACGAAGAAGATTTTCCTGACACCGCCACACATGCGAGGTATGCGGTTATCGAGGACACCCTCGAACCTCTGCTCGAAGCAGAGTGGCAGGGATGGATGGACGAGACGAGACGCATCATCGATTCCGGATTGGGAACGGAGAAGAAGAACTCTCTCGTCTACTTGATTGCGGCAAAGCAGATCAGTTCGCCCGCGCCACAGCTCTTGCAGGACGTGTTACGTAAGGTGCACCTTCTGGTGAGTTGACCTTCGCTGCCGTTGAACGCACGACCAACTGCGGTCACTGCCTCAAAATGGCAGGTCACCGTGCCCTGCTTTGGCTGGCAGGGAGCTGGAATCTCTGTCATCAACGCCCGATAACTAGTTGATAGCGGGAGCACGATCGGCACTGCGGATCCTGCCTAGGGTTCTGCAGGTCGCGGTCGCGGCTACGCGGGCGGTGGAGAACGGCGGCCTGATCGACGTCGTCGTGGTGTAGCCCGGTGACGGCGAACATGAAGTGGTTGACAGCTTCCGCCACGGCGAGGGTGTTAAGGGCTATGACGCTGGGTGCGGGCACCTCGGAGAGATAGCGGGCGCGTTCACGTTCCCCGTCGGGGAGCATGTCGATGGCGAGTTCGGTGGCGTCGATCAGGCCGTTGCACCGCATGCAGCCCCCGTCGGGGGTGACCAGACGGGCGACCGCATGGACCTGTCCCAGAGTGCCGTCGGGGGTCACGGGGATCTTGACGCCGACCTGAGTTGCCGGGATCAAGTAGTCGTGAACTGCGGCATTGACGTAGTGGCGGGCGGCATTGGTGTCTGCGGCGAGGAAGATCCAGTCGCAGCTTGCCAGCGCCCCCCGCGCCAAGGGCACCTGAACCTGATCTTGAATCAGGGTCAGCACCACGTTCGGGTTGGCACGTCGGGCGTTGCGGGCGGCCAGTTCGACCTTGGGCGTTCCGACGTCGTCCAGTTCGGCGGCGACCAAACGGGTCAGGTTGGTGCGTTCCGCCACGTCTCCGTCGATGAGGACGAGGTGTCCGACCCCCAGTCGCGCAAGCAGTTCGACCGCCACGCTGCCCGCGCCTCCCAGGCCGACGACGGCGACCCGTAGCCGCTTGAGCGTTTCCTGGCCGCGGTCGCCGAACATCCGCGACTGCCGGTCGTAGTCCGGGTCGGCCTCGGGGGAGGAGGCCGGGCGGGGGCGGAGTCGCACGACGTTGTTTCCGGGAATGACCACCTCTGCCAGCGGTGACCTGGTGCCATCGGGCAGCCACAGGTCGCCGGCCGCGGCGTGTGGCGTGAAGACCAGGCCGCCGACGATCTGGCCGGTGATCTGGCGCAACGCCGGGTAGCCGCGTTCGTGGCTGTCCATGTCGATCGAGGAGAAGCCGACCCTGGTGGTGCCGAAGTGGTTGTGGGTGGCGAGGTAGGCAAGGCCCTCGTCGCCAGCGCGGATTGCGGTGTCGCGGACGAACTCCGGCCGCAGGGCCCGATAGCCGGTCGTGCCCTTGACGTAGTCCTCACCGTCGACAGCCAAGATCAGCGTGCGCCCCAGGAGACGTGGCCCGCGCGGACCAGAGGTGTGCTCGGCGAGGATGACGGCACCGTGTTCGTCGTCGTCGTTGAACAGGTGCTTCGACAAGTCCGCCCAGAGACGGGCGGGCAGCGTGAGATTCCATCCGTCCGCGGGAGGGTTCACTTCGATGCGAACCACGCGATCACCTTCTCCGCCTTGAGCGCGGCGTTGTCGATCGCCGGATTCCAGCCGTTCGACCGTCGGGACAATTGCAGTGCCTGTCGGCCCTGCCACTCCAGTTCCTGGACGGCTTCTCCGTACGAGCCTCCGTCGTGTCGCACGACTCGTCCGATGAAGAGCGGGTAGACGTCGGCGTCCGGGTAGGCCGCGCTGAGGTGGAACCCCAGCCAGGTCGTGGACGGGGTGTACTGGTCGCCGACGTGAACGTCGGCGACGACGACGTGGGCTCCACCCGCCCCGTCCGGGGCCACCTCGACCGAGTGATCGGCGAAGTGGTCCCGGACGAGGACGATCGCCGCGTCGACGGCGGGGGTCTGGGTGCTCACGAGTTGTCGTCCGGGGCGACGGCGAGGAACTCCTGGTGCTCGCGGACGGTCACCTCGTCGGTGTCGCCGACGACGTCGTAGTGCTTGCCCTTCTTCACCGATAGCTGGAAGTTTTCGGAGATCGTGACGCCCTGGGCGATGGCGGCTCGCTTGATCTCCAGGCCCGTCATCCGGCGGTCGTCGAGCACGACCTGCTGCCTGTTCACCGTCACGCGAACATGCGGTGGGCGCCGGTCGGTGTCACTCTGCTGCGTGACGACGTCGGTCATGGTTTGCCTCCTGTTGTGCGGCCGTTGAGCACCCTCGACGGGCTGTGCCTAGTTCGTAGCAGTGTTCGACAAGTCGAACACGCTCGAATGGAGGATAGCATGTGTGCTCGACTTGTCGAACACTGAATAAAATCCGCCACAGCCCGAGGAGCCTTGTGCCTCGTACCAGCATCGATGTGAACGGCCTCTACGCGGCCTTGGACGCCGTGCGGGAGGACAGAGGCATCTCCTGGCGCCAACTTGCCAAGGAGATCGGTGTCAGCCCGTCAACGTTGTCAAGGCTGTCCAACGACCTGAAACCCGACGTCAACGCTTTCGCGGCCATGGTCACGTGGCTCTGCATGCCCGCCGAGAAGTTCATGATCGACGAAGACGCGGCAGCGGGATCGCGAGTCGCCGAGCCGCCTTTGGTCGCCGAGTTGGCACCACTTCTACGAGCCCGCAGCGACCTGAGTCCCGACGACGTCAAGCACCTCGAACAGATCATCGGCTCGGCGGTGCGTCGGTTCGCCGCGGAACGGGTTCCCAGGCGAGAATGACCAGGTGGGCCAGCGGTGGACGCAGAAGGTCATGCAAGAGGTAGCCCTGGAGGAGCGCGCCGCGCTCG
>DATMCA010000180.1:0-3325 GCA_035559015.1 Umezawaea sp.
CCAGCCCAGGGTGAACGTCGGGTTCACCGGCTCCGCGTCGGTGATCACCGGGGACAGGTTGTCCGGGATCAACACCCGGAACACCCCTCTAATATGCGGGTCTCGTTGTCAAGGCCTTCCCGCCGATTCGTGAGTTCATGAGGCGTCCCCGTCGAGGCGGGCGAGGAGCCCGTCGAAGATCTTCTGGCGGCCGACCTGGCCCTTTGTGGCGGCGTCGTCGCGCTGCTTCTGCAGGGTGGGGCGGAACTCGATGGTGGTCTGGAAGAACGTGCACGACTCGCAGATCGACTCGAAGTGGCAGTCCATCCCGAGCGGGCGCGCGCAGTAGCCGTTGCCGAGCATCCGGCGGTGCATTTCGGCGCGGAGCTTGCGCATCTCGGTGCCCTCGACGTCGGCGGGTAGCTGCTTGGGTGCCTCGTAGAGGGCCTCGACTTTCTCCGAGACGGTGAAGTATTCGTCGGCCACGGTGCGGTCGGCGATCTTGGCGTAAACGAGTGTCATGTGCAGCGAGCGATGGCCAAGCAAGGCCGCGATGGCCTCCAGCGACATGCCCCGATTGATCGCCTGGGTGGCCAGTGTGTGCCTGAGCTGGTGCGGCGAGACCCGGCCGATCCCAGCGGTCCTGGCCGCCTTGGCGACTGCCGCGTCGACCCGCGATTCGGGGATCTGCCGTCCCTGCTCGACGAAGATCAGCTTGGAGCGCAGCCCTTCAGGCCGCCGTGCGAGCCAGTCATCAAGCAGCTGTTTCAGCTGCGGATGCAGCGGGATGTAGCGGTCGGTGTGCAGCTTGCCGACCGGCACGTGCAGCCAGTACGCGGAGCCGATCTGCACCACGGCGTCGGTGGCCAGCGCCAGGTACTCGCCCTTGCGCAGCCCGGTCCGGGCCAGGAACTCCACGGTCAGCCGCACGAACGGGTCCTCATCGGCGCGGGCGGCCTGCAGCAGCTTGGCGGCCGCGGCGTCGTCGAGGAACCGGGGCAGCGGCTGGTCGGCGATCGGGAAGTCAGAGGGCAGCACCGGCACCCGGGCCGGCGCGTCGGGGATGTCCCACTCGATCAGCCGGGTGAAGAACCCGCGCAGCGCGCAGAGCCGGTCCTTGATGGTGTGCCGGTGCAGCGGGCCGCCGCGGGCCGCCGGCCGCTCGGCCAGCCAGAGCTTGTAGCCCTCGACGTGGCGTCGGCCCAGGTCGGCGACGCATCGGGCCGCCGGGTCGCGTTCGGCGGCAAACCCGGCGAATTCCCGCAGCGTGGCCTCGACGTTGTCCACCCGGCCCGGCCGCAGCGTGGTGGCCAGCTGGGCCAGATAGTCCTGCATGGTGGTGCGCATGACCGGCGGTACCTTCGCCCACGCCGCGGCGCGGGCGTCGGCCTTGGTCCGGCCGCGCCTGCGGGGCAGCTCGTCGGTCACCCCCGCATGGAACAGTGTGGCTTCCAGCCCGAAGATCGCGGTGGACAGGTCATGACGCGAGCCGTGCCCGAAGCGGTCAGCTGCGGCCAGCAGCTCATCCCGGGCGGCGTCCAGGTCAGCATGGGCCAGCCGTTGCGGCGCAAGCCCGGTCAGGGCGCAGATCTGGCCGAGGGCGGCCCACTGCGCCTGGGCGACCTTCATCGAGAACACCAGCGCGCTGGCCGTGTTCATGAACGTCGCGTGAAACGCCGGCCAGTGCCGCGACAGGCTGATCCCCAGCCGGGGTCGGCGTATGACCAGGTAGTCCGGGCCGGGCCGGAGCCGGCGGGTGGCAATCAGCCAGGACACGAACCGGTGCACCGCGGGGTTCACCGCCAGCTGCTGCTCCAGGGGCGGCTCGGCGAATGCCTGCGGTTCACCGATGTGCGCGCAGAACCAGCGCGCGCCCCACAACACCTTGTGATCGGGCCGTTGGCCGATATCCCACAGGTCGTTCTCATAGGCCGTGACCAGATCCGTCGCAGCCGGGGCCAGCCGGTAGGCAGACATCACCGCGCGCCCGGTGCCTCGGGTGCGGACCCGCCGACGTCATGCTCGATCGCGGTCACCGCCCGGGCGTACTGCTCGGCCAGCCAGCCGTTGGCCAGATGCAAGTAGATCCGGGTCGACTCGATCGAGCGGTGCCCGGCCTGGGCCTGCACCGCTTCCAGCGCCATCCCCGCTTCCCGCAGCCGGGTCAGGCAGGTGTGGCGCAGCTGGTGGCAGGTGGCGTGCTCCAGTCCGGCCCGCTGCCGGGCGCCGGCCAGCACCTGATCCACACCCGCCGCCGTCAACGCCCGACCCCGGGTCGGGCCGCGCAGCACCACGAACACCCGCTCAGACTCGGTCTCCTCGGGCCGCTCCTGGGACAAGTAGTCGGCCAGCGCGGCGAAGAACCTGTTCGACACCGGCACGATGCGCTGGTGCCCGCCCTTGCCCTCGGCGACGAACAGGCGCCGTTCACCGGCGTGCACGTCCGGCATGCGCAGGCCGAGCACCTCGCAGCGCCGCAGCCCGCCCAGCAGCATCGCCAGCACCATCGCCCGATCCCGGTGCGTGCGCAACGCCGCGAGCAGGGCGTCGACCTCGCTCGGCGACAACACCCGAGGCAGCGTCCGCGGCGTGCGCAGCAACGGCACCCCACGCATCCCCGCCGATTGCGGCCGCCGCGTCGCCAACCCCCGCGGCACCGGGTTGCGGCGCAACTCGACGTCATCGCGCGCGGCCAGGTAGCCGAACAGCCCCGACACGCTCGCCAGCCGCCGCTTGATCGTGCGCGCCGACATGCCCGCCTCGCCGTCCTCGAGCCGCACCACGCCAGCGCCGCGTCGCGGCACCCGCTGCGCGGACAGAAACGCGAACACGTCGGCCGTGGTCACCCGGACCGGTTCCTTACCGACGACCGAGAAGAACACCTTCAGGTCGTAAGCCGTCGCGAGCACGGTGTTCGGGCGGCACCGGGCAGCCACGAACTCCAGGTAATCGTCGACCAGCGGGTCGCCGAGACCGACCCGGACACGATCATCCGAGCCTGGATGACGAAGCAAGCACGGCATCCACCGCATTGGCGCTCCACGTCGAGGAACACCGCCATCGTGGCCCTCCCGGGGCTTCGATCGTGGTACCGACACCCACATAACCGCCGAACCAGCCCCACGCCGCCTCGCACCCGGCGATCACCGCCGGCAGGGTCTGCGAGAACGACAACCACACGAACATGTGCCGCGAATGGACCGCAGTGAAGATCAACGCGTGCGCGACCCGCCGCCGCCCCACGTCCGGGTCCGGGACCAGCCCGAGCCGGCCGAAGTCCAGCTGACACTCCACCCCCGGCTCACCATCGGCGACCCGCACCGTGGGCTCACGGCGGCCGAACCCG
>DATMCA010000181.1:0-5038 GCA_035559015.1 Umezawaea sp.
GCTGACGTCGATCTTGTCGAGGTCCGGCGAGTACCCGCCGCCGCTGTCGAACAGGATCGTGTTGCTCCCCTGCCTGAGGTTCACCACCAGCTCGTGCGCGGCGACCGTGCCCCAGTCGGCGGTGGCCGGGAACTCGCTCCACACGGCGGGCGCGTCGTTCACCGCCACGCCGAACCACCGCGGGTCACCGGAGACGTAGGACGCCGACAACCGGTACAGCCCGGCCTTGGCCACCCGCACGGACCGGAACTCCACCGACCCGTTCTGGTACAGGTCACCGACCTTCTTCCCACCGGAGCACCCGGCGCAGTCCTTCACCGCGCCCCGCCCGGCGATCTTCGCCGACTCGGCCTCCAGCCCGCCGGTCAGCGCCGCGGGCGTCACCTTGAACAGCCGCGACCCGTGCGGCGGCAGTTGCGCCCCGTACCCGCCGGCGAACGTCCCGAGGTCCTTGCGGGCCCACAGGTCCCGCACCTTCCCGGCCCCGGTCATCCCGAGGTCGCTCCACCGGCCCTGCACCGACTTGGGCGTGGAGGCCAGGTTGAACAGCGCCACGGTGAACGACCCGTCGGTGTTCTCCACCCACCAGGTCTGCTGGTCGCCGCCCTCGCGCACCGGCTTCGCCGACCGCCCCTGCTGGTTGACCGCGAGCACCTCGGGGTTGGTCAGCAGCTTCTCGCCGAGCTTGTCGAGCTTGGTCACGTCGTCGCCGGTGTACAGCGGTGCGGCGGCGATGGACCACAGCGTCATGTAGCTCTGCCGCTCGTCCGGGTTGATCCCGTCCATCTCACCGTTGCCGACGTCCAGCGAGTCCAGGTCGTTCCACCCGCCGGGCCCGGCGTGCCGGACCCACTGCGGCAGGTCCGCCCACCGGTTGTCGACCGAGTTCTCCCACGTCACCAGCGTGTCGCAGTAGCACTCGACGTCCGTGTCGATCCGCCAGCCGTTGGTGTGCGCCTTCCACGTGTCGATCGCGGCGATGTCCAGCGACCACGACACCTCGAAGTGGATCTTCCGCCCGGTGGCGTCGAGCGCCTTCCGGTACGCGGCGACCTCGTCGCGGTTGTCGTAGTTCACCCCGGCCTTGCCCGAGCCGGGGCCGACGCCGTCCAGCTTGAAGAAGTCGACGCCCCAGCCCGCGAACATCGTCGCGATGGAGTCGATGTACTTCTGCGCGCAGGGCTTGGCGAAGTCGAGCTTGTACGAACTGTCCCAACCGTTCGTGGTGCGCAGGTCGTCGTGGACGATGTCGTGCGTGCTGCACGACGGCGCGCCCGCGATCGGGAAGTCGCCCTTGTCGTAGTTGACCTTCTCCAGGCCGACCGGCAGGTAGATGCCGGACTTCAGCCCCTTGCGGTGGATGTGGTCCGCGACGTGCTTGATGCCGTGCGGGAAGCGCTCGGCGTTCGTCTTGGGACGGCCGTTCGAGTCGAAGTCCGGGACCCAGTCGTAGTTCATCCACCAACCGGCGTCCATGTTGACGTACGTGTAGCCGCTGGGCTTCAGCTTCGCGGCGACGGCGTCGGTCTGCTTGAGGATGTTCGCCTCGTTGAGCCAACTGCCCATGCCCCTGGGGTTCAGGCCGGGGTAGTTGCTGGACTGCATGCTCCACGAACTCCAGCCCAGGTAGGGCTTCGCGGCGAGAGGGGCGTCCTGGACTGCGGCGGTCCGCTCCGGAGCGGGCGCGGAGGACGCCTGCGTCGGCACCGCCAGGGTGGCGGCGAGCACGGGCAGGACGGCGAGCGCACTCCGCAGGGTGAGCGTTCTGGACATGGACTTCCCTTCACACGCAGGGTTGTGGCAGGTCAGTGGTGGAACAGGGCCTGGATCGACACGGCCGCCACACCGCGCGCCCACTCCTCGAACGGCAGGGGTCGCAGGATCAGCAGGCAGTCGGCGACCGCGCCGAACGCCTGCGCGGCGAACGCCGCCCGCACGTGCTCCTCGAACAGGTCGTAGGCCGCGACCCCCTCGCCGGACACGACGATCCGCTCCGGCCCGACGAGGTTCGCCATCGCGGCGAGCGCCAGGCCGATGGCGTGCCCGGCCTCGGCGAACACCGCGCGCACGGCCGGGTCGCCTGCCCGCGCCTTGGCGACGGCTTCGGCCATCGGCATTCCCGCGCGGGCGACGATCGCGCTCGTGGACGCGATGGCTTCCACGCAGCCGGTTCCGCCGCAGTGGCACGGCTGGTCGGCGCCCACCGGCACGTGGCCGAGTTCGCCCGCGACCCCGTGGGCTCCGGTGACGAGCCTGCCGCCGATGACGAGTCCGCAGCCGATGCCCGTGCCGACGGTGACGAGGGCGAACGAGTTGACGCCGACGCCTTCGCCGAACCACTGCTCGGCGACGGTGAGGGCTTTGACGTCGTTTTCCAGGCGGACCGCCAGGCCGGTCGCGTCGGTGAGGAGGTCGCCGAGGGGGACGTCGCGCCAGCGGAGGAACGGGGAGTAGCGGACGGTGCCCGTCGTCTGGTCGACGTCGCCGGAGATGGCCACGCCCAGGCAGTAGGTGCGGTCGCGGTACGGGGTGATGAGGTCGGTGACCAGGTCGGTGAGGGCGGCCACGACGTCCGGGACGGTCGTGGAGGTCAGGGGGTGGTGGCGGGTGGCTCGGACCTGGGCTCTGAGGTCGCAGACGACGCCGATGAGGTCGTCGTCGGTGATCTTGACGCCTATGAAGAACTCGCGTTCGGCCTTGATCGCGAGGGGGTTGGCGGGGCGGCCGGCGCCGGGGCGTTCCTCCGAGGCCAGTTCTTCCAGGTAGCCGGCTTCGATGAAGGGGCGGGCGGCCTTGGTGATGGCGGCTGAGGAGAGGCCGGTGCGCCTGCCTACCTCGACGCGGGAGACCGGGCCCTGGGTGAGGACGGTGCTGAAGACCGTCGCCGCCGCGGGGCTCGTGATGGGAGCCCGTTGGGGCCTCGTTGCCGCCATGGGGCAACGGTAGGGTGGATAAATTAACTTCGTCAAGAAACTAATCGTTTGAGCAGGTCAGACGTGCAGGAGATGACCTGTCGGGATCTGCGGGGCGGTTCGGGGTTTCGGAGGGTGACAGTCGCCCCGCTCGCTCAATTGTCTCGATCTTCGCCCTCGGTTTGTCAAGGCGGGAAAGATGCCTTGACAAACCGAGGGCGAAGCTGAGGGCGCTGGGGATCGGGGGCAAGGGGGAAGTGCGGACGTCTTCCGGTTGAGCGCTGTTCTAGCGGGTCGAGAGTGCTGTGCGGATGGCTGAGGCGAAGCGCAGTGGGGCGGTCTGGTCGGTTTGGCGGAAGCCCAGGGAGGGTTCCGCCAACTCCAGTTCCAGGAGCAGTGGTTTGTCGTCTTCGCCGGTTACCAGGTCTACCCGTGCGTAGAGGAGGTCTGCTCGGCGGATGCCCAGGAGGGCTGCCGCCGCGTCCATGGTGTCCTCGGCTACCCGTCGCCTGGCGGCGTCGGGGGTGGCCGGGGACAGGCGCTCCACGATGAAGGTGCCTGACGGGTCCAGTTCGGCGTCGGCGGTGAGCATCGCGCTCTTGGTGAAGGCGTGGGAGTACTGGCCGCCGAAGTAGACCAGCGCGGTTTCGCCGTGGTTGTCCACTGCGGACTGGTAGGGCTGGAGGAGTGCTTTGACGCCCAGGGAATCCCAGTGAGCGTCCGCTGTTTCGTGGTCGCCGGGCGCGACCTTCAGGGCGCCCTTCGAGCCTGCGCCCACCGCGGGTTTCACCACGAATTCACCGGACGGCCACTGTGGACGGTCGCCGGGGTGCAGCAGGGTCGTCGGGACGATCGGGACGCCCGCCCGCGCGAGTTCCACCATGTACGACTTGTCGGTGTTCCAGCGGATCACCGGGAGCGGGTTGGCCAGGTTCGGGACCGTGGCGCACCAGGTGAGGAACTCGTCCAGCCTGTCGGTGTAGTCCCACGGCGACCGCAGCACGACCAGGTCGGCGCCGGCGAAGTCCGATTCGGAGTCCCACGGGGCCCATTCGGCGTGAACGCCGATGTCGCCCAAGGCGTCGACCAGTGCGTCGTCGTCGCCGTCGCTGGTGGGGAGTTCGGCGCAGGAGACCAGGTAGACCTTCACCTGCCGGCCATCTTGTGGCGGTGAGCGGGGCCGATGCGGAGCGCCGCCGTGGTCTCGCGGTCCCACTCGGCCGGTTCCAGGTCGGGGACCTGCTCGACCAGGGCCTCGGCGGTGGCGACGTCGGCCAGCACCACGTCGCCCAGCGCGCCGTCGTCCGCGCCCACGAGCACGACCCGTGCGCCCGCCCGGCCGATGGGTTCCACGACCGCGCGGGAACCCTTGCCGTGCTTGGCGACGAACGCGGTCGCCGACTTCACCGCCTTCGGGGGGACGGTCGTCTTCTTCTCCGTCGTCTGCTCGTCGTCAGCCACGTGCCCACTTTAGAACCCGCGGGTAACTTCCGGGCGGTGACCGCCCCCACGGCACTGCGGGTAGCTTTCCGGCGTGTGAACGATCACCCGACCCTCGCCGGCCTCGTCGACGGCGTTCTCGCCTGGCACTTCGACCGCTTCCCCGGCCAGGCCGCGATCCTCGGCTCACTGGCGCACGACCGGACGTTCGGCGACTTCAGCGCCGCGGGCTTCACCGACCACGAACGTGAAGCGGGCGAGTGGCTGGCCCGCTTCGAAGCGGTGCCCGACGAGGGGCTGAGCCTGGACGAGGCGGTCGACCGCGACCTGCTCGTGTCGGTGCTGCGGGGTCTGCGGGCGAAGGCGTCATGGCCCGCGTGGCGGCGCGACCCGTCGACATACCTGTCCTCGGTGCTGTTCCCGCTGTTCACGGCGTTCTTGCACCGTCCACGGCCGGAGCCCGAGCTCGTCGACACGGTGCTGACGCGCCTCGCCGAGGTGCCGTCGGTGTTCGCCGCGTGCCGGGCGAACCTGGACCCGGAACTGGCGTCGCCGCTGATCGTGCGCCGCGCGGTCGGGCAGGCGAAGTCCGGCCGGTCGTTCCTCACCCGGTCGCTGCCCGCGCAGGTGGCCGACCCGGACCTGCGGGCGAAGCTCGCGGCCGCCGCCGAACCCGCCGCGGTGGC
>DATMCA010000182.1:0-2396 GCA_035559015.1 Umezawaea sp.
AGCTGCCATGATTGGCGCTCTCCATGGCAGGTCATGATCGTGGACATGTCGTTTCGCCTGCTCTACCTGATCTGTGAGTGTCGTTGCGGTGCTCCTGGGAGGAGGACCGCCAGGCTCGGTGCCGGTGACCCGATGTGACTCTTACCTGATCTGGCCGCTTCGGCGTGCCCTGCGGAAGACCGGTCCGTCGTGGACGCCGGCACCGGCCTGGTCCACCAGTTGGCCTGATCAGACCTTCATGGCCCTGACGGGCCGCCCGTGGATGGATGAAACTCTGGGTGCCGCCCGCTGATGCTGGTCGCCCTCATTGCTGCTGCGAGCGCGAAGATCAGACTGGCAGTGGAGCCGTGAGGCACCCTGGATTGTCGCTGTGAGCACGTGTCTCAGATTCTGTGTTCGCCTGGCTCCTGGGGCGGTCCTGGAGGGGATGCCGACGAGGAGGTGGCGACGGTGGAAGTGATCGTTTCCCGGTGCGCGGGGTTGGATGTGCACAAGAACACGGTGATGGCCTGCGTGCGGGGCCCGGGCCCGAACGGGGGCCGTACCAGCACGGTCCGCCAGTTCCGCACGTTCACCGCCGGGCTGCGCCAGTTGCGGGACTGGTTGGTCGCCGAGCAGGTCGGCCAGGTGGTGATGGAGGCGACGGGGGTGTACTGGAAGCCGGTCTGGCACGTCCTGGACGCGACTCCCGGGCTGGCGTTGATGTTGGTCAACGCGCACGCGGTGAAGAACATGCCGGGCCGCAAGACCGACGTCGCCGACGCGGTATGGCTGGCCGAGTTGGGCGAGTGCGGGCTGCTGCGGCCCAGCTTCGTGCCGCCGCCGGTGATCGCGCAGCTGCGGGACCTGACCCGCTACCGCAAGAAGCTGATCGAGGAACGGGCCCGCGAGACCCAGCGGATCCAGAAGCTACTCGAAGACGCCGGGATCAAGCTGGACTCGGTCGTGTCGGACATCCTCGGGGTCTCGGCCCGGCAGATGCTGGAGGCGTTGATCGCCGGGGTGCGGGACGTGACCGCGCTGGCTGAGTTGGCCCGCACTCGGATGCGGCCCAAGATCCCGCAGCTGCGGCAGGCCCTGGAGGGCCGGTTCGGCGCCCATCACGCGCTGATGTTGCGGATGCACCTGGAACACGTCGACCAACTCTCGGTCAGCATCGATCGGCTCGACAGCGAGGTCGACCGGGTGATCCGCCCTTTCAGTAGCGCACTGCAGCGGCTGATCACCATTCCCGGAGTGGGCCGGCGCACCGCCGAGGTCATCATCGCCGAGACCGGGGCGGACATGCGTCGTTTCCGCACCGCCGGGCATCTGGCCTCCTGGGCCGGGATGTGCCCGGGCAACCACGAGTCGGGCGGGAAACGCCGCTCCGGCCGAGCCCGCAAGGGCAACGCCGCGCTGCGGGCCGCGCTGTGCGAAGCGGCCTGGGCAGCCTCCCACGCCAGATCCGGCTATCTGCCCGCCCAGTACCGACACCTGCTGCGCACGTTCGGGAAGAAGGGCCAGACCCGGGCGGTGTTCGCCGTGGGCCACAGCATCCTGGTCATCGCCTGGCACCTGATGGCCCACGATCGTGACTACGCCGACCTCGGCGGTGATCACTTCACCCGCGCCACCGACGCCGAAGCCCGCGAACGCTACCTCGTCCGCCAGCTCGAAGCCCTCGGGCACAAGGTCACCCTCGAACCCGCCGCCGCGTAGCCACTCACCACGAAGCGATCACCGACCACCCCGACACCCAGCCGGGTCGCCGACCCCTGCCCCGGGAACAAGCCTGCTCATCGGAGTTTCGTCTCAGTCCTCATGCCCCGGTGGGGCGCCGCGCAGGCGTGAAAGCCTGGGTGCGGGGCTGCCTGCCCGACGCCGTCGCGTTCTTGGCACTCGAGGCCGTATCTCAGTCTGGCGCCGGGGCCCTGTTTGAAGGGTTGCGCACTGTTGCCATGAGCACGCCGGTCAGACTCTGCCCGTCCCACCGGACCCTCGGGCAGCCCCACCGGGCAAGCCGAGAGAGGAGGACGAGCCGATGCAGCAGCCGGTCGAGGTGCAGGTCGACGAGCACGAGCAGATCATGCCGCGGGTGGCGGCGGTGGATGTGGCCAAGGCCAGCGGCATGGTGTGCCTGCGGACCCCGCACGAGACGGTCCCGGGACGACGGGTGACCAAGGTCTGGCCGGTGCAGGCGACCACCGCGGCCCTGGTCGAGCTGGGTGATCATCTGCGCTGCGAGCGGGTGCAGCGGGTCGTGTTGGAGTCCACGTCGGACTACTGGCGCCCGTTCTACTATCTGCTGGAGGCGGCCGGATTGACGGTGTGGCTGGTCAACGCCGCGCAGACCAAGAACGTCCCGGGCCGGCCGAAAACCGACAAGATCGACGCGGTGTGGCTGGCCAAGCTCG
>DATMCA010000183.1:0-5468 GCA_035559015.1 Umezawaea sp.
TCCACGACGAACAGCCGCCGAACGGTCGACTGGGCGAGCAGGCCGAGGGCCTCGCTCACGGGTGCGTCCGGGTCGATGACGATCGCGGGTGCGGTCATCACGTGGCTCGCGGTCGTTCCGAAGGCCTTGCGCCACCTCGTCCGTTCCCGGTCCGTCGTCGGTGCGGGAACGCTGCCGCCCCGGTACTCCCGGTTGGCGAGCAGGTCCGCCTCGGACACCACACCGGCGACTCGACGGCCGTCGAGCACGGGGACGGCGCTGATCCCGTGCTCCACCAGCAGCGCGGCCACCTCCTTGACCGGTGTGTGCAGTTCCACGGTGATGACCGGCCTGGTCATCACCGACGCCACGCGCGGTTCGAGCACCGTTCCCACCCCCTCTCACACCGCCAGCCGAGCCGCGTCGACCTGGTGGGCGATCTCGACGTCCTCCCGCGCCTCGACCACGAGGACCCGCGTACGAGCGCCGTCCGGGCTGATCACCCGGTCTTCGGCGCCGCGCACGGCGTCCGGGGCGACCGCGAGGTCGAGGTGCGTCAAGCCGTCGAGCAGTTCGGCCATCAGGGCCGGCTCGTGCTCGGCCACGCCCCCGGTGAGGACGAGCGCGTCGAGGCGGTCCAGCGACACGCGGGCCGCGGCGATCTCCCGGCGCAGCCGGTGGAGGTACACGCGGATCGCCAGGTCCGCGCGTTGGTCTCCCACCGCGCGGGCCGCGAGCACCTGCCGCACGTCGCCGGACGTCCCGGACATCCCGGCGAGGCCCGAGCGGCGGTTCAGCGCCGCCTCGACCTCCTCCACCGAAAGCTCGCCTGCCCGCTGGACGTGCAGCAGCAGTCCGGGGTCCAGGCCGCCGGACCGGGTCGCCATCGCGACCCCGTCCAGCGGCGTGAAGCCCATCGAGGTGTCGACACCGCGACCTCCCGCGATGGCGGTGACCGAGACGCCCGCGCCGATGTGGCAGCAGATCAGACCCAGCTCCCCGGCGGGGCGGTCCAGCACCGCTGCGGCGGTCCTGAGCGCGTAGGCGCAGGACAGGCCGTGGAAACCGTAGCGGCGCAGGCGGAATCCGTCGGTCCACTCACGTGGAACCGGGTAGGTCGCGGCGTGCGCGGGCATCCCGGCGTGGAAGGACGTGTCGAAGCAGCCGACCACCGGCACGCCCGGCAGCAGGTCGGCGGCCATCCGGGCCAGTGCCAGGGATCTGGGTTGGTGCAGCGGCGCGAGCGGGACGAACTCCTCCAGCGAGCGCAGCTCGTCCTCGTCCAGCAGGCGCGGTCCCGGGCGGTCGCCTCCGTGCACGATCCGCACGCCGACCGCGTCCACCGGGCCGGAGGCCGCCAGGACGTCCTGGAGCGGCCACCGGGCAGGCGCGCCGTCCCAGTTCTCCGACGTCCGCGTGGCCACCGTTGCGCCGCTGTCCACGACGGACAGCTTGAGGCTGGACGAGCCGGGGTTGACGACGAGGGTGCGCATCACCTGCTCCAGGTCCACTCGCGGATCTCCGGCAGGTCCTCCCCGGTGCGGCGGATGTGGTTGTGGTGCGCGGTGTGCTTGTCCTGGAGGTGCTGCCGCAGGTGTCCGATCCGGCCCGCCACCCGCGGAACCCGTTCCAGCGCGGCGAGTGCGAGGGTGTAGCGGTCGATCTCGTTGAGCACGCACATGTCGAACGGCGTGGTCGTGGTGCCGTTCTCGTGGAAGCCGTGGACGTGCATCCGGTCGTGGCCGGGCCTGCGGTAGGTGAGGCGGTGGACCAGCCACGGGTAGCCGTGGTAGGCGAAGATCACCGGCGCGGTGCCGGTGAAGATCTCCTGGTAGGCCTTGTCGGAGATCCCGTGCGGGTGCAGTTCGGCGGGTGCGAGCCTGGCGAGGTCGACCACGTTGACCACGCGGATGCGCAGGTCGGGGACCAGTCCGAGCAGGACTTCGACGGTGGCCAGGGTTTCCTGGGTCGGCACGTCACCCGCGCAGGCCAGCACGACGTCGGTGTCGCCCTCGGTGTCGGTGCTCGCCCAGCTCCACACGCCGAGCCCCTGCTCGCAGTGCGCGACCGCTTCGTCGATGTCCAGGTACTGCAGGGCGGGCTGCTTGCCGGAGACGATGACGTTGACCAGGCCGCGGGTGCGCAGGCAGTGGTCCGCCACGGCGAGCAGGGTGTTGGCGTCCGGTGGCAGGTACACCCGTGCGACCTCGGGTCGCTTGTTCAGGACGTGGTCGACGAATCCGGGGTCCTGGTGGGAGGCGCCGTTGTGGTCCTGCCGCCACACGTGCGACGACAGCAGGATGTTCAGGCTCGGGATCGGGCGTCGCCAGGGGATGTCGGCGGCGGTGTGCAACCACTTGGCGTGCTGGGCGACCATCGAGTCGATCACGTGCGCGAACGCCTCGTAGCTCGACAACACGCCATGCCTGCCGGTGAGCAGGTAGCCCTCCAGCCAGCCCTCGCACAGGTGCTCCGAGAGCACCTCCAGCACGCGGCCGTCGGGGGCGAGGTGGTCGTCGCCGTCCTCGGTGGGCAGCAGCCAGCGCCGGTCGGTCACCTCGAACACCGCGTCCAGCCGGTTGGAGGCGTGCTCGTCCGGCGAGAACAGCAGCAGGTTGCGCTGCTCGGCGTTGAGCACGACCGCGTCGCGCAGGTAGCGGCCCAGAACCCGGGTGGACTCGCCGCGCTCGGTGCCCGGCTTGCCGATCGTCACGGCGTGGTCGACGACCGCGGGCAGGCGCAGGGGGTGCTGGGTCGTGCCGTGGGCGTGGGGGTTGGCGCTCATCCGGGCGTCGCCGGTCGGGTGCAGCGACGCGATCTCCGGCGCGGGCGCTCCCGTCGCGGTGAACAGCTCCTCCGGCCGGTAGGAGTGCATCCACTCCTCCAGGCGGACCAGGTGCTGCGGGTTCTCCCGCACCGCGGTGAGCGGGACCTGGTGGGCGCGCCAGCTGCCCTCGACCCTGTTGCCGTCCACCGAGGACGGACCGGTCCAGCCCTTCGGTGTGCGCAGCACGATCATCGGCCACCGGACTCGGCCGCGGTGTCCGCTTTCGCGGGCGTCCTGCTGGATCTGCTGGATCTGGTCGAGGCAGTCGTCCAGTGCCGCGGCGTAGGCCTCGTGGACCTCGAGCGGGTCGCTGCCCGACACCAGCACCGGGCGCCAGCCGTGGCCGCCGAGCATCGCCCTGAGGTCGGTGTGGTCGAGGCGGGACAGGACCGTCGGGTTGGCGATCTTGTAACCGTTGAGGTGCAGCACGGGCAGGACGGCACCGTCGTTGACCGGGTCGAGGAACGACGGCGCGTGCCAGCTCGTGGCCAGTGGCCCGGTCTCGGCCTCGCCGTCGCCGACCACGCAGGCCACCAGCAGGTCCGGGTTGTCCAGGGCCGCACCCGTCGCGTGGGCCAGCGAGTAGCCCAGTTCGCCGCCCTCGTGGATCGAGCCGGGCAGGTGCGCCGAGGCGTGGCTGGGCACGCCGCCGGGGAAGGAGAACTGCCGGAACAGGGCGCGCATCCCCGCGACGTCCCGGGAGATCTCCGGGTACAGCTCGGAGTAGGTGCCCTCCAACCAGGCCGCCGCGTTCAAGCCCGCGGCACCGTGCCCCGGCCCGGCGACGTACAGGGCGCGCAGGTCCCGTTCCGCGATGACCCGGTTGAGGTGCGCGTAGGTCAGCGTCATGCCGGGCACGGTCCCCCAGTGGCCGAGCAGTCGCGGCTTGACGTGCTCGGGCAGCAACGGGTCGCGCAGCAACGGGTTGTCCAACAGGTAGATCTGGCCGACGGAGAGGTAGTTCGCGGCCCTCCACCACGCGTCCAGCCGGGTGATCCAAGGGGCTTCAGGACTTGCCGACCTGGCCGGGATTCCTGCCGCGGTGTCGGTGGACATGGGTGCTCCTGTTCGGGATCGGACGTGCGGGCAGCCCTCTCGGGGCTCGTCGTGGATTCCTCGATCCAGACGGTCCTCGAATCGGCGCGTCCGCGGCAGCGCACGCCGACCCCACTGCGCAGGGACCTTCGGCCCTGTTCCGCCCACGGCGTCTCATCCGGTGGCTCGGCCACCCCAAAGTCCTTGTCGGACAACGACGTTGTGCCCTGCACACCTCCGAGCGCGAGGACCACTCTTGAAGCAGCGGATGACGTTCCCCGACGCCGTCGCGACGACCGCCGACGAGCGGTCCGAGATCAAGGAGGATTCATGTCCACCAAGCAGATCCCCGTTCAGTCCCGCGGCACCTCGCCGGACGTCCGGACGACCGTGCCCGTCGACCGGACGGCTCGACCGTTGGCCGTCCTGCGCATCGTGACCGGTCTGGTCTTCCTGTGGGCCTTCGTGGACAAGGCGTTCGGTCTCGGCTACAGCACCGCCTCGGAACGCGCCTGGTTCAACGGCGGCTCCCCCACCAAGGGATTCCTCGGCCACGTCGCGGTCGGTCCCCTGGAGTCGACGTTCCACAGCTGGGCGGGCGCGGCGTGGGCCGACTGGCTGTTCATGCTCGGCCTGCTCGCCATCGGCGTCGCCCTGGTGCTGGGCGTCGGGCTGCGCATCGCCGCCGTCTCCACCGCCCTGATGATGCTGATGATGTGGACCGCGGAATGGCCGCTCGCCCAGCACACCTCGGCCGGTGAGCCCAGCGGCTCCACGAACCCGCTGATCGACTACCACGTCATCTACGCGATCGTGGCCATCGTCCTCGCCTACGCGGCGGCGGGCGACACCTGGGGCCTTGGCCGGATGTGGGCGAAGCTGCCCTTCGTCCACGCCAACCAGTGGCTGCGGTGACCCCACAGAGCCCGTGCCGGTGACCCGCGACGGGTCACCGGCGCGGCCATGTCCCCGGTCACCTCGACCGGGGTACCGGAAGGAGGCGTTCGACGATGATGTACTGGTACGGCAACGGGATGAACGGCTGGGGCTACGCGGTCACGACGATCGGGATGGTCCTGTTCTGGGCGGTCGCGATACTCGGTGGCGTCGCGCTGGTCCGCCACCTGGCGCGGCCCGCGGGCGGGATCCGCGGTTCCTCCGCGGAACAGGTGCTCGCCGAGCGGTTCGCCCGCGGCGAGATCGACGAGGAGGAGTTCGGGAAGCGCCTGAAGGCCCTGCGCTCCTCAGTCTGAACCGAAGGGTGACGCAACGCGGTCGTTGGAGGAGAAGTGGACAGGCTCAGCCCGCTGGACGCGGCGTTCCTGGAGGTCGAGGACGCCGATCCGCACGCTTCGCCGGCGATCGCGTCGGTGGCGGTGCTGGAGGGGCCGCCACCGGACCGCGACGAGTTCGCCGCGGCGATCGGCGCGCGGTTCCTGACGATCCGCCGAGCCCGGCAGAAGGTGCGCGGGGTGCCGCTGGACCTCGGGCTGCCGGTGTGGGTGGACGACCCGGACTTCGACCTCGACCACCCAGCACTCCCACAGCGGCCGATCGCGGTCCAGTCGTTGCGCCATGATCCTGGCGACGAGGTCCGTCAGGGCGCGATCGTCTCCGGGGCGCGGGA
>DATMCA010000184.1:0-3041 GCA_035559015.1 Umezawaea sp.
CGGTTCCTCCGCGACCTGCGCGGCCCCGCCCTCCGATGCCAAGAGGTGCTGCCGGCCGCACACCCGATCGGCGTCCTGGAGATCACGGGCTGAACAGCGGCCCGCGCCAAGCCGCACTGCCCACCCGATCCGCCTGCTGGAAAACGCGAGCTGAACAGCGACCCGCGCGAAACCCACCCGGCCCTGCTGCCCGCCGCACTCGACCGCCGCACGGGAAATCGCAGGCTGAACAGCGACCCGCGCAACCCAGCCCAGGCAGGCCGGGCCACAGGAGATCGCGGGCTGAGCGGAGGCCCCCGTGAGGGCCTCCGCCGCCGTCACGCGGTCGTGCAGGTGGCCCCGTTCAACGTGAACGAGGTCGGTGCGGAGGTGTTGCCGGTGTGCGTCGCCTGGAAACCGATGCCGGTGGACGCGCCCGCGGCGATCGTCCCGTTGTAGGAGGCGTTCTTCGCGGTCACCGCCCCGCTGGTCGGCGTGTACGTCGCGTTCCAGCCGGACGTGATCACCTGTCCGCCGGGCAGCGTGAACGCGAGCGTCCAGCCGCCGTTCACCGCCGCGCTACCGGTGTTCGTGATGGTGATGGTCGCGGTCAGGCCGCTGTTCCACGCGTTGACGCCGTACGCGACGCGGCACGCCCCCGCGGGCGGGTTGGACGTGGTCGTGGTCGTCGTGGTCGTCGTGGTGGTCGTCGTCGGGCCGCCCTGGTCGAGGCCGAAGAACTGGATCACCCGCAGCCCCATGCCGGACGCGTAGACGTTGTGGCCGACGCCTTGCAGGGAGATGGCCTCGACCCCGGTCCCGTAGCGGGTGCGGGTCCAGCCCGACTGCGGGCTGTCCGTGGACGTCGGCGTGGTGGACACGCCGTGGACGTTCGTCCACTGGTCGATCTCCTCGCCGAAGTTGGGGTAGCGCAGGGTGTCGTCCGCGGTGCCGTGCCAGAGCTGCATCCGCGGCCGCGGCCCGGAGTAGCCGGGGTAGGCGGACCTGGCGATGTTGCCCCACTCCTGGGGCGTCTTCAGCACGGTTCCGTTGGCGCACGCGCTGTTCCAGCCCGATCCGTCCGTGGTGGCGAAGCACCCGTCGGGCACGCCGGCGAACGCCGCGCCCGCCTGGAAGACGTCCGGGTAGTTGGCCAGCATGACGTTGGTCGTCATGGCCCCGGAGGAGACCCCGGTGACGAACACCCGTCCGGCGTCGCCGTTGTAGCGGTCCAGGGTGTAGCGCACCATCGACATCAGCCCGACGGGGTCGCTGCCGCCGTCGCGCTTGAGCGCCTGCGGCGACGACACGTCGAAGCACTGCCCGCTGCGGGTCGCGGACGGGTAGACCACGATGAACCCGTACTGGTCGGCCAGCCGGGCGAACTCGGTGCCCGAGTAGAACGCGGGCCCCGTGCCGGTGCAGTAGTGCACCGCGAGCAGCACGGGAGGTCGGGCGGCGAGCCGGTCCGGCACGTAGATGTGCATCCGCAGGTTGCTCGGGTTCGCGCCGAACCCGGTCACCTCCGTCAGCGTCGCGGCCGAAGCGGGTGGAGCCTGCGGGGCGACCAGCACGGCGAGCACCGTGACGAGTGCGGCGACGAGGACTCCGAGTGTTCTCACCACGACGGCGCCGTGGCGGGCAGGGGGTGGAGAGGTGCTGAGGTGCATCCTTCCTCCTTGAAGGATGGCGGCCAGGGGCGGCTTCACCGTACTGCCGCTTCAGCCGATCAGACGCGTAGTTTCGGGTGGTTTCGAGTCTCATATGGCTATCTGAACAGGCAAGATGTCGAACAAGCCATTCGATACCGTTCGAAACTTTCCCATCATGTTCGAAAGTTTTTGTCCAGTCGGACCGAGTGCCGCGCCACGTTCCTTGACATCGCGCGCGCCGGTGAGAAGTCTTGTGCCGCTCCCAGTCGATCATCAGCAGAGCCGGACCCGCCGCGCGCGCCGGTTCGCGCGAGAGGGCGAAGTGATCACCCCGGCCTCACCCCACAGGATCTCCACGCGCAAGGCGCTGCTCGGCGGGACGGTGTTGGCCACCGTCGCCATCGTGGTGACCGCGGTCCTGGTGTCCACCACCCGTGACGCGGGGAGCACCCCGTCGCAGATGGGCAACGCGACCCACTTCGCCGGGTTCGGCGCGTCCTACAGCGGGTGCGGACTCCCCCAGGACGTCCTCGACTCGCAGAACTTCGTGTCGCTCAACGTGTTCGACACCCCCGGCGACTACGCGCCCCACCCGAGGCCGCTCCCCGCGGCGGAGTCGCACCGGATCGGGCGCTGGGAGAACGGGCGCAACTGCGGCCGGTACGTCCAGGTCACCATCGGCAACACCTGCACCGGCGTCAACGACGGCGCGCAGGGGAAACCGTTCTGCCGCGAGGGTTCCTGGGTAGCCGACGACTTCAACGGCGCCACGCTGACGATGGTCGTGGCCGACGGCTGCGCGGACGCGACGGCCTGGTGCCGCGACGACCCCGACCACCTGGGACTGTCCACGAGTTCGCTGTCGAGGTTCACCAAGGACGGCGTGTCCGTCGGCCCGATCCTGCCGGAGCAGTGGAACAACCGGCACGTGTCGTGGTCCTACGTGCCGACCCCGAACTACAGCGGCGACCTGGAGTTGGGGTTCCTGCGGGATTCCCAGGCCTCCCGGCCCGTCCTCGCGGTCTCGCACCTGCCGAACGGCATCCACGACGTCGAGTACCAGGACCCGAACGGCACGTGGCAGCAGGCCCAGCCGAACGGCGACATGGGCCAGGCGTTCGTCCTCTCCCCGGCGAGCGTCGGCGGGACGGACTACCGGATCCGCGTTCGCGACGTCGCCGACGCGCTGGTGAACCGGGGCCGGGTGTACAGCTTCGGCCTCCCCGCCGAGTGCTCGCCGAGGTGCGCCGACTCGTACACGCGGGTCGACTACCGCACCGAGGCGGGGCCCGCGACCACGTCCTCGGACGCCTGGACGACCGCCCCCATGGCGACCACGACCGAGGCCCCGACCACCACGACGACCGTCGAGGCGGCCCCGACCACGACGACGACCACCTCCGACGTCGC
>DATMCA010000185.1:0-10095 GCA_035559015.1 Umezawaea sp.
ACGCTATCCGTGGTAGCCCGCTCCACGGCCTTGGCCACAGCAGGCTCCCCCCGAAGATCCGACTCGAAGACCATCCGAAAAGCCTGCCCCTCCCCATCCACGAAGTCGTAGAACGCGGCGACAGCGGCATGCACCCGAAGCTTGTTGTCCGTACTGGACTCGATGGCCCCGCGCACCCGTGCCACCAGTTCGTCCACATGGGACTCCAGGAGCGCCATGTACAGCTCCAACTTCCCGGGGAAGTGCTGGTACAGCACAGGCTTCGACACACCCGCCCGCTCGGCGATCTCGTCCATCGCGGCGGCGTGGTAGCCGTTGTTCACGAACACGTCCTGTGCGGCGGCCAGCAGTTGCGCCCGCCGCGCGGTGCGCGGGAGCCGCACTCCGCGTCCGGCCGGGGTGCTGCTCTGGTGCCCAACCGCAGTCTGGGCCGTCTCCGTCATCGTGCCTCCAGCCAGGTCATCGCAGAGCCAGCGAGGAGTGTGCCCCCCGCCGCCCGACGGCAACCTTACTCGCTGGTAGCCCTCTTTCGTGAACGGTGCTTCCCCCGTTCTCGTCCTGCGGGCGGCTGACCAGGCATCCTGGAGTGATGACCGACATGTTGGAGACGGTTCGGCCCGCCCTAACCCGTGTGCCGCTGTCCGCTTCGCCGCTGCCCCCGCTCGACACGAGCGTCCGCCCCTACCCCGGCGAGCGGGTGGTGGCCGGGAAGCACCGGCTGTTCGTGCGGCACACGCCGGGCAACGCGGACACGACGGCGGTCTACGTGCACGGGCTCGGCGGGTCGTCGACCAACTGGACGGACCTGTCCACGCAGCTCGCGGGGTACGCGGACGGGTATTCGCCGGACCTGCCGGGGTTCGGGCGGTCGGAGCCGGAGGCCGGTTACGACTACAGCATGGTCGCGCACGCGCGGACGATGATCGACTACGTCGAGTCGCTGGACCGGGGTGCCGTGCACCTCGCCGGGAACTCGATGGGCGGCACGGTGGCGCTGATCGTGGCCGTGCTGCGGCCCGACCTGGTGCGCACGCTGACGTTGGTGTCGCCCGCGATGCCGGACCTGCGGCCCAGCCTGAGGCGCGTGTCGGACCCGCGGCTGCCGCTCACGGTGCTGCCGTTCATCGGACCCCCGGTGCAGCGCAGGCTGGACGCGCTCGGCGCGCGGGTGCGGACCGAGCAGGTCATGCGGCTGTGCTTCGCCGAACCGGACGTCGTCCCCGAGCACCGGATCGTGGAGAGCATGGAGGAGGCCGCCGAGTTGAGCGCGCTGCCGTGGGTGAACACCGCCCTGAACGGCAGCACGCTGTCGCTGTTCCGGATGTGGGTGGCCGGGGGCCAGCGGTCGATGTGGCGGCTGGCGCCGCGGGTGAAAGCGCCCTCGTTGGTGGTGTGGGGTGCGGAGGACCGGCTGATCAGCGTCCGGCGAGCGCCGCGGACGGCCAAGCTGCTGCCGCGCGGACGGCTGCTCGTGCTCCCCCGAACCGGTCACATAGCCCAAATGGAGCGGCCGGTGTCCGTCGCACGGGCCATGCTCGGCATGTGGGAGTCGGTGGAGAAGCAGACGTGGTGACGGTGTGCCGGCCACCGAACGGGGGATGTGGGACCCTGACGCGGTGAACCGGACGACAGAGGGAGGCCGTGGCCCGTCGGGCAGGCGCCACCCTTCCGCGGACGTTCGGCCGTCGGCCCAGCAACCGTCGGAGGAGCGCTACCGCCGTGGCGCACGCCGAACCAGTGCGGAGCCGCTGGCCGCCTCTTGGGAACCCGACCCGTCCGAAGCCGAGGAGTACCGGCCGCGCCGACGCCGCACGGGCGTCGCGGGCCTGGTGACGAACTACGGCTGGCGCGTGTACGCGATCCCCGTCCTGCTCGTGCTGACGCTGCTGGTCGTGCTGGACAGCGCCGTGCCCGCCTCGTTCCAGATCGGCGCCGCGGGCCTCGGCGGCAAGGACGGCAACGGTGGTGGCGCGGAGCCCCGCTCCGACCTGACGTCGACGAAGGCCGGGCCGCCCGCCGCGTCCGAGACGCCGCCGCCGAAGCTGGACCTGAACATCCCGACCGCCGTGCTGCCCGACGGTCCCGCGTTCTCCGAGAACGGGGCGGGCACCTGGCAGGTCATCCCCGGCACCACCGAGCCGGTCGGCCAGGGCAAGGTCTACAAGTACGCCATCGCCATCGAGGACGGCGTCCAGCCCGGCGACTACGGCGGCGACAAGGACGCGTTCGCGCGGACCATCGCGTCGTTCCTGGCGGACAACCGCAGCTGGGTCGGCACCGGCGAGGTCGGCATGCAGCGAGTCGACGGCACCACGAAGGCCGACTTCACCATCAGCCTGACCAGCACGAACACCACGCACCAGATCTGCGGGTTCCAGATCCAGTACGAGTCGTCCTGCTGGGACCCGAACATCAAGCGGGTCGTCATCAACACCGCGCGGTGGCTGCGCGGCGCGAAGGCGTTCAGCAACGACATCTCGTCCTACCGCCAGTACGCCATCAACCACGAGGTCGGCCACGCGCTCGGCCACGGCCACGAGGCGTGCCAGGAGGCCAACGCGCCGGCGCCGGTGATGATGCAGCAGACGTTCGGCGTGTCCAACGACTACGTGGCCCAGCTCAACGAGGTCGACGAGAGCAACCGGGGCGTCGTCCCCGCCGACGGCAAGGTCTGCACGACGAACGCGTTCCCCGTGGCGCCCAAGTAGCCACGTCCACCGGTTGGGACGACTTCCCATCCGGGAAGACGAACGGGCAGTCTGGTGTTGTCCGATTTACGAGGACATGTTTCGTCGAGGAGGACAGATGGCGCTTCCGCCGCTCGTGGAGCCCGCAGCGGAGCTGACCAAGGAAGAAGTCGCGCGGTACAGCCGGCACCTGATCATCCCGGATGTCGGGGTGGACGGGCAGAAGCGCCTCAAGAACGCGAAGGTGCTGGTCGTCGGCGCGGGTGGCCTTGGCAGTCCCGCTCTGCTCTACCTGGCCGCGGCCGGTGTGGGCACGTTGGGCGTTGTCGACTTCGACATCGTCGACGAGTCGAACCTGCAGCGCCAGGTCATCCACGGTCAGTCCGACGTGGGCAAGCCCAAGGCCGAGTCCGCTCGCGACTCCGTGGCCGAGATCAACCCGTTCGTGAAGGTCAACCTGCACCAGGTGCACCTGAACTCGGAGAACGCGCTCGACATCTTCCGCGACTACGACCTGATCCTGGACGGCACGGACAACTTCGCCACCAGGTACCTGGTCAACGACGCCGCGGTGCTGCTGGGCAAGCCCTACGTGTGGGGCTCGATCTTCCGGTTCGAGGGCCAGGTGAGCGTCTTCTGGGACGACGCCCCCGGCGGTCAGGGCCTGAACTACCGCGACCTCTACCCCGAGCCGCCACCGCCGGGCATGGTCCCGTCGTGCGCCGAGGGCGGCGTGCTGGGCGTGCTGTGCGCGTCCATCGGGTCGATCATGGTGACCGAGGCGATCAAGCTGCTCACCGGCATCGGCGACCCGCTGCTCGGGCGGCTCATGGTGTACGACGCGCTCGACATGACCTACCGGACCATCAAGATCCGGAAGGACCCGGAGAGCCCGAAGATCACCGAGCTCATCGACTACGACGCGTTCTGCGGCGTCGTGTCGACGGACGCGCAGGAAGCGGCGGCGGGCAACACCATCACGCCGCTGGAGCTCAAGCACAAGCAGGACGCGGGCGACGACTTCCTGCTCGTGGACGTGCGCGAGCCGCACGAGTTCGAGATCGTCCGCATCCCCGGCTCGATCCTGATCCCGAAGGACCGGATCCTGTCCGGCGAGGCGTTCGCCGAGCTGCCGCAGGACAAGCAGATCGTGCTGCACTGCAAGTCCGGCGCGCGGTCCGCCGAGGCGCTCGCCGCGCTGCACAAGGCGGGCTTCTCCGACGCCGTGCACGTGGGCGGCGGCGTGCTCTCCTGGGCGCGTGAGGTCGACCCCAGCCTGCCGACCTACTAGGGCACACGTTCGACGAAGAGGCCGCTCCGACCGGGGCGGCCTTTTTTCGTGCTTGCGTCTCCCCCAAGGGGAGGGTTGAAGCTGGTGCCATGCACACGATCGGCGACCTGGCCCACCGGACCGGCCTGACGGTCAAGGCCGTCAGGTTCTACGCGGACACCGGCTTGGTCCCGCCGACCGCCCGCAACCAGGCGGGCCACCGCCTGTACGACACGACCGCCGCCGCGCGCCTGGCCCTGGTGAAGACCCTGAAGGACCTGGGCCTCGACCTGTCCGCGATCCGCCGGGTCGTAGACCGGGAGGCGACGCTGCCCGCCGTGGCGGCGGCGCACGTCGAGGCGCTGGAGGCCAGGATCCGGACCCTGAGGCTGCACCAGGCCGTGCTGGGCCTGGTGGCGAAGCGCGGCACGAACCCGGAGGAGGCCGACCTCTTGCACGAGCTGGCGACGCTGACCGAGGCCGAACGGAGGCGAGTGGTCGTCGAATTCCTCGACAGCGTATTCGACGGTGTCAATTGTGAATTCGACGGTTTGGCCCGCACCCTGACCCCGGAACTCCCGAACAACCCGGAACCGGAACAAGTCGAGGCTTGGGTGGAATTGGCGGAACTGTCCCGTGATCCGGATTTCCGCATGCTGATGAGACGCCTGGCGGAACACCACGCCGCGGAACAGGCCGAAAGCGCTGGTGTGCGGCCCGACCTGGCGGCGCGGATTCACGCCGTGGTCTCGCCGGTCCTGGCGGCGGGCGTGGGGCCCGGGTCGTCGGAAGCGGCGCGGGTGGTCGCCGAGCTCACCGCGGCGATCGGGCCGGACCGGCTGAGGTCCTGGCTGGCCGACGCCAACGACCCCCGCCGGGAGCGCTACCTGCGCCTGCTGGCGGGGATCAACGGCTGGCTCCGCCCGGATGGCCACCGACCGGTGTTCGACTGGCTGGCCGAGGCCCTGGAGGGACCCGCGGCGGTGGTGCCGACGAGCTGACGGGTGCCCGTGCGTTCGACAACGGGCGAAATCCGGCTGAACCGCGTGGTGACGACCCCAGGGAAGGTCGTCACCACGCGATCGGATCAGCCGGCCAGCGCGAGGGCCAGCGTCGGGTCGAAGATCGTCGTCGTCCAGACGTCGGACTTGGTCGACGCGAGACCGTTGGCCCACAGGGAGTTGACCCTGGAGACCTCAGAGGCGTTCGGTACCGCGACCGTGCACGACGTGCCGGGGCCACCACCGGACATCAGCTCCGAGCAGGGGCCGGAGTAGTGGTCCGGCAGACCGAGCGCGTGGCCGGTCTCGTGGGCCGCGATCCGGGTCGGGTTGTACTGCCCGGCCTGCGCGTAGTCGATGAAGATGTAGCCGCGGCCGTGGCCGTTGGTGCTGGCGTAGGACCCGCGCGAGTCGTTGCCCTCGCGGTAGGTCAGGGTGGCGGCCGAGGCGTTCTCGACCAGCTTGACGTTGGTGACGCGGGCGTTCCAGTTGGCAGCGCCCTGCCGGATCACGCTCCGGAAGGTCGGGGCGCTGGCCGTGCTGTAGTACACGGTCACCGCGGCCGCCGAGGGCGGTGCGGGCTGGGCAGAGGCCTGCACAGCGCTGAACGGGGTCAGGACGGCCGCCGCTGTCAGGGCGACGGTCACGAACGCTTTCTTGAACACAGGGTGTCTCCTCGCAAACAGGGAAAACGCAGGGAAGCCGCGAGGCTCGATTTCCAAAATAGGGGTCTGTGGAGATACGGCAACCCGTCAAAAGGAGGAACCCGGTGAGTTGATCACTAACCGCGTCAGCGGATTGACAATCGTCAATCCGTAGGATTCGGACACCAGGGCCGGAATTCGGCGTTCCGCGGGTTACGGTTTCCGCGTGGCACCCAACCTCGCGCGGCTCCGCTCGATCTACGAACGGCTGCTGGACCGGCTCGCGCACTGGACGGTCTACCCGCTCGAACGCTTCAACGACCGGCTGGACGACATGGCGCGCACCCGCGAGGACGACGGCCTGTCGCCGGTCGCGCTCGTGGCGTGGTGCGCGGTGAGCGGGTTCGGGCTCATCGCGATGGCGGTGCTGTTCACCCGCTAGTGAGATGGCACGGTCGGTGATCGGTCCCTGCCTCCACCACCTGAACGGTGGAGACAGGTAGCGTGCCGGACCGTGACCCCAACTCCGGAGCCGCCCCCGTCGCACGTGCGTGCGGCCTTCGGTGCGAGAGACGCCGAGCCGGAGTTGATCGACGGCGGACCGGTCTGGCGCTGCGGAGATGCGGCGATCCGCCCGGCGGCCAACCCGGCCGAAGCCACCTGGGTGGCGAAGACCCTCGACGCGCTGTCGGTTCCGGACCTCCGGATCGGCCGCCCGCTGCGGTCCACCGACGGTCGGTACGTGGTCGGCGGCTGGGCGGCGACGAAGTACCTGTCGGGGCGGGCCGAGCCGCGCCACGACGAGGTGGTCGCCGTGGCGGAACGCCTGCACCACGCGACCGCCGACCTGCCGAAGCCGCGGTTCCTCGGCTCGCGGACGGACCTGTTCGCGGTCGCGGACCGGTGCGCGTGGGGCGAGGAGAAGCCCGACCTCGATCCCGAGCTGGGCGGGCGGATGTTCGAGGTGCTGTCCGTCTCCCGCAAGCCGGTGGCGACGAAACCGCAGGTCGTGCACGGTGACCTGTTCGGCAACGTGCTGTTCTCCGGCTCGGGCGAGCCCGCGATCATCGACTTCACCGCGTACTGGCGTCCGGCGGAGTGGGCGGCGGCCGTGATCGTCGTGGACGCGCTGGCGTGGGGCGGGGCCGATCGGGGCATCGTGGAACGCTGGGGCCACCTGCCGGACTGGCCGCAGGTGCTGCTGCGGGCGACCCTGTTCCGGCTGGCCGTGCACGCGCTGCACCCCAAGTCGAGCCGCCAATCGCTCGGCGGGCTGGACCGGGCGGTGCACCTGGTGTCCGAGCTGCTCTAGCCTCACCGCTGTTCCTCCTCACTCCGGCCCGACCGGGCAGGAGCAGGCAAGTTCGCCTCGGCGAAACACGCCGCCTTCCAGCGTTAACAGGCCGTTCCTAGCGTCGGCCGGGTGACCGGTGCCCCCAGGATCGACACGCACTGCCCGTACTGCGCGCTCCAGTGCGCGATGACGCTGACGGACGGCGTGGTGGCGCCGCGGGAGTTCCCGACGAACCGCGGCGGCCTGTGCCAGAAGGGCTGGACGTCGGCCGCGCTGCTCACGTCGCCCGCCCGGCTGACGACGCCGCTGATCCGCCGCTGCGGCGTCCTGGAGCCCGCGACCTGGGACGAGGCGCTCGACCTCGTGGCCACGACGCTCGGCGAGCTGCGCGCCGAGCACGGGCCGGACTCGGTCGGCGTGTTCGGCGGCGGTGGGCTGACGAACGAGAAGGCGTACGCGCTGGGCAAGTTCGCGCGGGTCGCGCTGGCCACCTCGCAGGTCGACTACAACGGCCGGTTCTGCATGTCGAGCGCCGCCGCGGGCGCGCTGCGGGCGTTCGGGCTGGACCGCGGGATGCCGTTCCCCGTCGAGGACCTGGGCGGCGCGGACGCGATCCTGCTGGTGGGGTCGAACCCGGCGGAGACCATGCCGCCGTTCGTCCAGCACCTGCGGCGGTCGAACCTGGTCGTCGTCGACCCCCGCCGCACGGCCACCGCGGAGCTGGCGACGCTGCACCTCCAGCCCGTCCCCGGCACGGACCTGGCGCTGGCGCTGGGGCTGCTGCACATCGTCGTCGCCGACGGCCACCTGGACAAGGACTACCTGGCCGAGCGCACGACCGGGTTCGACGAGGCCTGGCGGGTCGTGGCGGGCTGGTGGCCGGAACGGGTCGAGCGCGTCACCGGGGTGTCCGCGTCCGACCAGCGCGCGGCCGTCCAGCTGCTGGCCGACGCCGACAACGCCTACGTCCTCACCGGGCGCGGCACCGAGCAGCACGCGAGCGGCTCGGACGCCGTGTCGGCGTGGATCAACCTCGCCCTGGCGCTGGGCCTGCCGGGCACCCGCGGTTCCGGCTACGGCTGCCTGACCGGCCAGGGCAACGGCCAGGGCGGGCGCGAGCACGGCCAGAAGGCCGACCAGCTGCCCGGCTACCGCAAGATCGACGACCCGGCGGCCCGCGCGCACGTCGGCGGCGTCTGGGGGATCGACCCGGACGACCTGCCGGGCCCCGGCCGGTCCGCGTACGAGCTGCTGGACGCGCTCGGCACGCCGACCGGACCGAAGGCGCTGTTGGTGTTCGGCAGCAACGTCGTGGTGTCGGCCCCGCGCTCGGACCACGTGGCCGACCGCCTGGCCGCCCTGGACCTGCTGGTGGTCGCCGACCTCGTGCTGTCCGAGACGGCCGCGCTCGCCGACGTGGTGTTCCCGGTGACGCAGTGGGCCGAGGAGAGCGGCACGATGACCAACCTCGAAGGCCGGATCCTGCTGCGGCAGCGGGCCGTCGAGCCACCGGAGGGCGTGCGGAGCGACCTGGACGTGCTGCGGGGCCTGGCGGTCCGGCTCGGGCAGCCGGAGGAGCGGTTCCCGGTCGAGCCGGAGGACGTGTTCACCGAGCTGCGCAGGGCCTCGGCGGGCGGGGCGGCCGACTACTCCGGCGCCACCTACGACCGGCTGGCGAGCGGGGAAGCCCTGTACTGGCCGGTGCTCGGCCCCGGCAGCACACCACGGGTGTTCCTCGACCGGTTCGCGCACCCCGACGGGCTGGCCCGGTTCACCCCGGTCGACCACCGCGGCCCGGCCGAGCCGACGGACGCCGAGTACCCGGTGCAGCTCACGACCGGGCGGGTGCTCCAGCACTACCAGTCCGGCGCCCAGACCCGGAACGTGCCGGAGCTCAACGACGCCGTGCCCGAGGCGTACGTCGAGGTGCACCCGGACACCGCCGCCCGCGCCGGGCTGGCCGAGGGCTCGCTCGCCGCCGTCGTCTCGCGTCGCGGCCGGATGGAGGCGCGCGTCCGGTGCGTGGCCTCGATGCGGATCGACCTGCTGTTCCTGCCGTTCCACTTCGCGGGGAACGGCCGGGCGAACCTGCTGACCAACCCGGCGCTGGACCCGACCAGCCGGATGCCCGAGTTCAAGGTGTGCGCCGTGCGATTGGAGCCAGCGTGAGACGAGTCGTGGTGGTGGGCTACGGCATGGCCGGGGCGAGGTTCGCCGACGAGGTGCTGCGCCGCGATCCGACGGTGGCGCTGACCGTGCTCGGCGAGGAGCGGCACCCGGCCTACAACCGGGTGCTGCTGTCGAGCGTGGTGGCCGGGTCGATGACGGCGGACTCCGTGCGGCTGCACGGGAAGGACTGGGCTGCCGAACAGGGCGTGGACCTGCGGTTGGGCGTGACGGTCACCGGGATCGACCGTGCCCGACGGGTCGTGCTGGTCGACGGTGACGAGGAGGTCCCGTACGACGCGCTGGTGCTCGCGACCGGTGCGCGGTCGTGGATCCCGCCCACGGAGGGGCTGCGGAAGCCGGATGGCTCGCTCGCGCCCGGAGTCGTGTCGTTCCGGTCGATGGAGGACTGCGAGCAGATCATCGACGCCGCGCTGCCCGGCACGCCCGTCGCCGTGCTGGGCGGAGGACTGCTCGGACTGGAAGCGGCGCGGGGGCTCGCGGGGCGCGGGTGCCTGGTCACCGTCGTGCACCCGGTGGGGCACCTGATGGAACGGCAGCTCGACGCCGGGGCCGGTCGGGTGCTCGCGAGGTCGTTGGGGGAGCTGGGGATCGAGTTCCGACTGGGCGCGCTGGCGGTGGAGTACGTGGCGGGCGACGGGCTCGTGCTGGACGACGGCGGCCGCGTCCCCGCCGAACTGGTCGTCGTGTCGGCCGGGGTCCGGGCCGCGACGGAGATCGCCGTCGACGCCGGGATCGCCGTGGACAAGGGCGTTCTGGTCGACGACGCCCTGCGCACCGACGATCCCCGCGTGCACGCCATCGGCGACTGCGCCCAGCACGTCGGCACGGTCTCCGGGCTGGTGCAGCCCGCGTGGGAGCAGGCCGCCGTGCTCGCCGACCGGCTGACCGGCGCCGCACCCGCCGCCCGGTACCGCGGCACGACCGTGGTGACCAGGTTGAAGGCCCGCGACATCGACCTGGCGGCGCTGGGCGACGTGCACGTGGACCTGGACTGCCCGGACCACGAGGT
>DATMCA010000186.1:0-2607 GCA_035559015.1 Umezawaea sp.
TCATCTCCGGAGCCGGCTCCACCGACACCGGGGGCAGCGCGCTGTCCGGGTACCAGCACCGAACCTCCACCGACGGCGGCTCGACCTGGTCGTCCGCGGTCGCCGGGCCGTCGGTCACCGTCACCGCTCAGGGCCGGACGATCGCGCAGGTGCGCGCGATCGATGGTGCCGGCAACGTGTCGGCGTGGGTGGCCGACGAGGCCAGGATCGATACCACGGCGCCCACCGCCCCCTCGGTGACGGGCGGCGCGTCAGGCTGGCAGTCGGTTGCCTCGCTGGTGATCAGCGGCGCCGGTTCCACCGACATCGGCGGAAGCGCGCTGGCCGGCTACCAGCGCCGTGTGTCGACCGATGGCGGGGCCAGCTGGTCGTCGCCGGTCTCGGGGGCCGCGGAGACCGTGACGGCCGAGGGCGAGACGCTGGTGCAGGTGCGCTCGCTGGACGGCGCCGGGAACACGTCGGCGTGGGCTCCGGCATCGACCACGGCCGGCTCCACCGCCCGTATCGACCGCAACGCGCCCACCGTGCCCACCGTCACGGGTGGATCGTCGTCCTGGCAGACCGCCGCCTCGGTGACCGTGGGCGCCGCGGGCGCTGCCGATTCGGGCAGCGGCCTGGCCGGGTACGAGTACCGGACGTCGACGAACGGCGGCTCGGTATGGAGCGCGGTCGCCACAGGCGCCTCGGTGGCCGTGGCCGCGGAAGGCTCCACGATCGTCCAGTTCCGCTCGGTCGACGTGTCGGGTGCCAAGAGCGCCTGGACGCCCTCCTCACCGCTCGCCGCCTCGACCGTCAAGCTCGACCGCAGCGCGCCGTCCCTGCCCACCCTCTCCGGCGGGGGCGCGACCTGGCAGAACGTCGCCTCGATCACGGTGGCCGCAGCGGGCTCCACCGACCTGCTGAGCGGCGTGGCCGGATTCAGCTACCGCACCTCCACGGACGGCGGCTCCACCTGGTCGGCCCCGGCAGCAGGCGCCAGCCTCACGGTCTCCGTAGAGGGCAGCACGATGGTGCAGTTCCGAAGCGCGGACAACGTCGGCAACACCACCGCCTGGGTGTCGGCCACGGCCCGCATCGACCGGACGGCGCCCAGCGTGCCGACCGTCTCGGGTGGCTCGTCGGCGTGGCAGAGCGTGTCCACGGTCGCCGTGACCGCCGGCGGGTCGAGCGATTCCGGTAGCGGCCTGGCCGGTTACCAGTACCAGACCTCCACCGACGGCGGGGTGACGTGGTCGCCCGCCGCCGGCGGCGCGTCCGCCTCGATCAGCGGTGAGGGCATCACCCTGGTGCAGTTCCGCGCGGTCGACAACGCCGGATTCAGCTCGGCCTGGACAACCTCAGCCACCGTCAAGCTCGACACCATGGCGCCGACCGCGCCGGTGCTGACCGGCGGCGGCAGCGCCTGGTCGAACGCGGCATCCGTGACGGTGACCGCCGCGGGCTCGACCGACGGCGGCAGCGGCGTCGCCGGATACCGCTACCAGACCTCGAGCAATCTGGGCGTGACCTGGTCGGGCTCGACCACCGGGGCATCGGTCACGATCAGCGCCCAGGCGGACACCTGGGTGCGGTTCCAGTCCTGGGACGGCACCGGATCGAGCTCGCCGTGGACGACCACCCAGGTGCGGCTCGATCGCACGCTGCCGACCGCGCCCGTGGTCGCCGGTGGGTCGCTGTCCTGGCTGGCACTCGGCTCCACGATCCTGACCGCCGGCGGGTCGATCGACACCGGCGGGTCCGGCCTGGCCCGCTACGAGTACCGCACCGCGGTGAACGGCGGCGCCTGGTCGGCCACCGTCACCGCCGGGACGACAGCCACCATCACGGCCGAGGCGACCACCGTCGTCCAGTTCCGCGCGGTCGACGGCGCCGGCAATGTCTCCGCGTGGGCTCCGGCGGCGAACGGCGTGGCCAACACGGTCAAGCTCGACCGCACCGCCCCGACGCTGCCTACGGTCTCCGGCGGCAGCACGGTCTGCGTGAAGAAGCGCACGATCAGCGCCTCCGGCTCCACCGACGCCGTCTCGGGCGTGGCCCGTTACGAGTACCGCAGCTCGTCGAACAACGGCTCAACCTGGAGCGCAACGGTGGTCGGCAGCTCCGTGCAGTTCACCGTCGTGGGCAAGTACATCGTCCAGTTCCGCACCGTCGACAACGCCGGCAACACCACCGCGTGGGCGCCGGCGGCGAGCGGCAGCGCGAACACCGCCTGCATCAAGTAGGCGCTCAGGCCTCGGTGAGATGGGCGACCGCGGTGATCTCGACCCGGAAGCCCTCGGCCAGCCCGGCCTGCACCGTCGCCCGCGCGGGCAGCCCGTGCGGCCCGATCCGCTCCAGGTAGACCGCGTTGTAGGCCGCGAAGTCGGCCATGTCGGTCAAGAACACCTGCACGCTGATCAGCGTGTCCAGTCCCGCGCCGGCGGCCTCGAGGGCCTGCTCGACGTTGTCGATCGCCACGTGCACCTGCTCGGTGATGTCGTCGGGAACGCTGCCGTCGGCGCGCATGGCGACCTGACCCGCCACCCAGACGACGCTGCCGTAGGCGACGGCGGGTGAGAACCAGGCGGGCGGCTGCTTTCCGGGGATGGTGACCAGCTGGCGCGGCAT
>DATMCA010000187.1:0-3457 GCA_035559015.1 Umezawaea sp.
GGCGATGTTGAAGATCAACGGGGACAAGATGCCGCCTTGTGGCGTGCCGGTGAGGGTTTCGCGGTGCTCACCGAGCTCGGTGAGCACCCCGGACTTGAGGAACGTCTTGACCAGCGCCAACACCCGCTTGTCCTTGATCCGGGCTCGCACGCGGTCCATCAGGGCCACGTGGTCGATCCGGTCAAAGCACGCCTCGATGTCCGCGTCCAGCACCCACCGATAACCTTGGGTGCCGTCGAGGTGAATCTCGGCTATCGCATCCTGAGCCCTCCGCTTGGGGCGGAACCCATAAGAGACCGGCTCAAAATCAGCCTCGAAAATCGGTTCCAGCACCAGCTTCAACGCAGCCTGAACGACCCGATCCGCCACAGTCGGGACGGATGTTTCATATTGTCCCTTCCTGCAGTTGCGTGTAGGCATCGGATTCTTGTGGGGCTGGTCGACGTTGGTTGCCGAATATGATGCCAGCCGGCGCCGACATCGTGGGCGTTCAGGCCCGAGTGCGGGATGCGGTGTGTCGGGCCGATGGGTTGAGATGGCCGGATTCGGTGATGCGGCATCGGCATTGGGCCTCGACGCGGTCGGTCCAGAGGATGCAGAGCCGGTTCCCGGTTCCGCGGCGGGCGGCGAGCTTGCCGGTCTTGATCCAGTCGTAGACGACGCCGATGTTCACGCCGAGCCGTTCGGCGGCGTCGGCGACGCTGATCTCGCCGGCGGCGTAGGGGTTCGGAGCGGGGATATGGTAGGCGTGCCGGATCCATTGGACGGCTTTGGCGTCGAACGGGCGGCCGTGTCCGGTGGTCAGCCCGGCGGCGTTGAGCATGCCCACCATCTCGTCGGTGCCCGTGGTCGGACCGAGGCGGGTCACCATGTCGACCGCGGGCGAGGGGCTGCGCACGGCTGTCCCAGGGTGAACGGCGCGATCCACAAGGACTTCGTCGGATGCCCCTGTGTGCCAACGGATCCCGATCCGGGCCTTGCCGTGGTCGGGTTCGGGGAGCAGGGTGATGTCGGCGATCACGGTGCGCAGCAGCCGTTTGCGGTCCTTGTTGCTGGTGGTGGGCGCCTGCCAGAGCCCGGGCAGGTCGGCGGCGAGTTTCTCCAGCTCCGCCCGCTCGGGCAGCGGCGGCAGTGTGTCCCTCGCCGCCGCGAGCGCCTGTTCGGCTTGGGCGAGGGCGGCGAGTTTGGCCTCCCACCGGGTTTCTAGGCTGCGGGCCACGAGCCGGTTGTCTGGCTCTACCGCGTGGAAGGCGCGTTCGGCCCGGTCGGCCTCGTAGCGGGCGCGTTCGACGGCGAGTTCGGTGGCGCGGCCGATTCGCCGGTGCCGGTCGGCGACCTCGTCGGCGGCCGCGAGCGCGAGCGCGATCTCGTTGGGGTTCAACGCATTCAATAGCAATTCGGTCACCGCCTGGTCCACCGTGGACGCGGCGATCGACCGGCAGGTCGGCGTGGTGAGCCGGTCGGCGCGCCCGGAGCACTCGTAGGCCGGTCGTTGATCGGTGTGGTAGTTCGTGCGCATCGGCTTGCCGCAGGATCCGCAGATCATGATGCCCTGACACAGCGCGGATCCCTCACGTGGCGGTCGGGCCCCGGCGTTGGTCCGGTTGGCCGCCAGGGCGGCCTCGTTGGCCAGGTAGTCGGCCCAGCCGATGTAGCCGTCGTGGTGATCGTGGATCAGCACCGGCCACTCGGCGCGGGACCGCTCGACGAGCCCGGTGTGCACGGTGCCGTCGGGATCGACCCGGCGGCGCGAGGAGTACCGGCCGTGCACGTACGCCCCGGCATAGCACGGATTGCGCAGCACCCCCAGCACCCGCGCGTGAGTCAGCGCCCCCCAACGCAATTGCCCGGCCCAGGCGCCACCATAGGCGCGTAGCGGGAACCGGCGATCGGCGAACGCGGCGACCACCCCGTAGGCCGAGCCGCACGCGGTGAAGGCGGCGAACAGGTCACCAATCGCGGCCTGGACCTCGGCATCGGGGTCGATGACGATCTCGCCGGCCTCGTCGTGGACGTATCCGACCGGCAGCGGGGTGCGCAGCTGGCCGCGCTCGGCCGCGGCGCGCTTGCTGGCCTGCAGCCGCTGCGCCATCACATGCAGCTCCACCTCCCCGATGGTGGACTTCATCCCAAGCAACATCCGGTCGTTGACATCGCCCGGATCGTAGACGCCGTCGGCGTCGATCAGCAGCGTCTCGGTGATCGCGGCGAACTCCATCAGCCTGGCGACCTCGGCGTTGGAGCGGGCCAGCCGGGAGATCTCGATCCCAAAGATCGCGCCCACCTCGCCGCAACAGACCCGGCGCACCAGCTCGGTGAACCCCTCCCGCGCCACGCCCCATCGACCAGAGACCCCCAGGTCGGTGTCGATCACCAGCACGTCGGGGCGGGCCCAGCCCAGCCGGACCGCCTCCTCGGCCAGCCCGTACTGGCGCGTCGTGGACTCGGTGTGCTCGCGCACCTGCGCCATCGACGACTGGCGCAGATAGATCACCGCGAGCCGGTCGCGGTGCAAGTTGGTGATCTTCGCCTCGCCGTTCATCACCGCCGCCTCCCAGACTCGCCATCGTCATGTTGGCCAACACCGTCACCGCTTCGTCCCGAAAAGCCTCGCCCACAACGGGACTCGGCGCGGCAGCGGTCATCGGCTACCCCAGTTCCCGCCTGCCCAGCAGCTCGGTGTTGATCGCCGAAACCTCGGCCACCACCGCCTCGATCTCGGTACCGGTATGCACGCAGCGGCGCACCACATCCAGCAGCGCCGCGGGCACATACCGCAGCCGCCCCCGACCAGCCGTCTTCGGCGCGAAGTAGACATAGGGGCCATGCGGTTCGCCCTCGGCGCAGCGGCAGCCGGCCTTGCCGCACCGCCGGGTCTGTTCCACCAGCGACCCGGTCAGCAGCAGCTCCGCGTCGCCCAGCCGGGCCACTAGCCGACGCCGCCGATCCAACAGCGTCCGCGTGGACACGCTCGACAGATCGTTCTTGTGTGTAATCATCACACAAGAGTATGTCGCCGCCAGGCATGACGATCAACAACCCCGGATCGCGCGTGTCACGGCACCGAGCGCGGCCAACCCCTCGGCCGACAACCGATGCCGCCGCACCGGGTCACCGCGGTCAGTCCACGCCAGCGGCACCGTAATCTGGCCACTGACACCGCCGGAACACACGAATACCGTGTCCCCGGCCCGGCGCTTGACGTAGAGAACCTCCAGCCGCTGACCGATCAGCGGGTGGAACGAATGAGTGACGACAACGAAACCCAAATCATCACTGGACGTCGCGGCCCTATGCCGCCTCCGTCGGAATTCCGAGTGGCCTCAGCTTCGCACGGTTTGATGCCTTCGGTATGTACACGCGCCTGACCGCGGAGGGCGTCCAGGTCCGGATGCTCGAGTGCACACGCACCGCCACATCGGCCCGAGCCTCGGAGGTCAACGCGACCTCCCCGTCG
>DATMCA010000188.1:0-3418 GCA_035559015.1 Umezawaea sp.
GTGCTCATCGCGTCCGACGAACTCGACGACCTGCGCCTGTGCGACCGGGTCCTGGTGGTGTTCCAGGGCCGCGTGGTCGCCGAGATCCCCCGCGGCTGGCACGACCACCAGCTCGTGGCCGCCATGGAAGGAGTCGACCTCGATGGTTGAGACCAGGACCGCGCCCGCCACGAGCAGCCCGAGCACCACCGGGAGCGGCAGGCGGCTCGCCCTCGCCCGGCTGCGCGACCTGGCGCTCATCCCCGCGATCATCGTGATCGCGGTCGTCGGCCAACTGGTCAGCCCGGTCTTCCTGCGCGGCGACAACCTGCTCAACGTCCTCCAGACCATGTCGGAGATCGCGATCCTGGTCCTGGCGCAGACGCTCGTGCTGGTCGTGAAGAAGATGGACCTCTCGCTGGAGTCCACCGTCGGCCTCGCACCCGGTGTGGCGGCCTGGCTCACGGTGCCCGTCGGCGCGGGCCACGGGCTGGGCCTGCTGCCGGGCGGCTGGTCGGTGCCGGTCACCCTGGCCGTCGGACTGCTCATCGGAGTGGTGAACGCGCTGTTCATCATCCGCTTCGGGCTCAACGGCTTCATCGTGACGCTCGGCATGCTGATCGTGCTCCGCGGGATCCTGACCGGGATCTCGGGCGGCCAGACGTTCTTCCGGCTGCCGGAGTCGATGCTCTACCTCGGCACCACGCAGTGGCTGGGCGTGCCCGCGTCGGTCTGGGTGTGCCTGCTCCTGTTCGCCGCGGGGATCGTGGTGCTCGGCTTCACCAGCTTCGGCCGGTCCCTGTACGCCATCGGCGGCAACGTGGACGCGGCGAAGGCGGCGGGCATCCGCACCGACCGCGTGCTCTGGATCGTGATCGTCACCGCGAGCCTGCTCGCCGCGCTCGCCGGCCTGCTGCTCTCCGGCCGACTGGCGTCGGTCGCCTCCGCCCAGGGCGACGGGTACATCTTCACCGTGTTCGCCGCCGCCGTCATCGGCGGAATCAGCCTCAACGGCGGCAAGGGCACGGTGTTCGGCGCCTTCACCGGCATCCTGCTGCTGTTCATGATCCAGAACGTGCTCACGCTCGCAGGCGTCCCCGCCCAGTGGATCGGCGCGCTCAACGGCGCGATCATCCTGATCGCACTGGCGCTGTCCCGCGTCACCGGGGGCAAGGTCCAGGATTAGGCGCACGGCGCGGAAAACGGTCGCCGAAAGCTAAAACGCCCGCGTCGGATTTAGCCTTCTCCGACCGGGAAACCCTTGACCAGCCTCAAAAAATCGGCCACAGTCTGATGGGCGCGGCAAGCGCCGCAACGGCTTGAACGCACAAATCCACTCCTTTGCACCGCTGGTTTTCCACCCTCGAACTGTTAGCGCTAACACCCCTCTCCTGCCCGTTCAGCCGAGTGGTGTCGCAAGCCGCTGTCCGCCGCCGCACCCCTCACCGAAGAGGAGCACGCCCATGTCCTGGGCCGATTCCCCCGCTCGTCGGGCGGCCGCCGTCGGTGTCGCCGTGGCGATGACGGCGGCGACCGTGGCGCTGATCGGATCACAGCCCGCCTCCGCCGCGGCGGGCTGCCGGGTGGACTACTCGGTGGGTTCGGAGTGGCCCGGCGGGTTCGGCGCGACCGCGACCGTGACGAACCTGGGCGACCCCGTGAGCGGGTGGCGCCTGTCCTGGACGTTCCCCGGTGACGAGCGGATCTCGCAGTCGTGGAACGGGACGCACACGCAGTCCGGCGCGCAGGTGACCGCGACCAACGCGGCGTGGAACGGCGCCATCGCCACCGGCGGCACGGTCTCCTTCGGCTTCAACGCCACCTCCAGCGCCCGCCCCACCACCCCGTCGACGTTCACCCTCAACGGCGTGGTCTGCACCGGCTCGACCACGCCCACGACGACCACCACGACCACAACCCCCACCGACCGCCCGATGGTGGAGAACAACTTCGCCGTCACCCGCGAAGGCGCCTACGGCGACAACCGCTTCACGGTCTTCCGCCCGTCCAACCCCCTGGCCGTCGGCCGCGCGCTGCCCGTGCTGGCGTTCGGCAACGGCGCGTGCGCGCACACGAACAACAGCGAGGTCACGCGGGCGTTGACGGTCATCGCGTCGAAGGGCTTCGCCGTGGTGGACATCGGATCGGTGAACGGTTCGGCCAACGGACTGCCCAGCGGCTCCCCCATCCCGTCCCTGCTGACCGACGCGATCACCTGGGCCGAACGGGAGCAGCAGCGGTCCGGTTCCCCGCTGGCGCAACGACTCGACCTGACCAGGGTCGCCACCGCGGGCCACTCGTGCGGCGGCCTGGAAGCCCTCGTCGCCGCCCAGGACCGCCGGGTGTCCGGAGTGGTCTCGCTCAACAGCGGCTTCTTCGCCGACGGCTCGTTCGGCTACCCCCGCTCGGAGCTGGCCAAGCTGCACACCCCCGCGCTGTTCATGGACGGCGGCTCCTCGGACGTCGCCTACGCCAACAGCCAGGCCAACTACGACCTGGCCACCGTGCCCGCGGTGCTGGCCAGGCAACCGCAGGCCGGCCACGGCGGGTTCATCTCCGGCGACCAGACGACCGACGGCATGACGACCGTCGTGCAGTTCCTGGACATGGTGCTCAACGGCAACCCCGTGGCGCGGTCCTACCTCCTCGACCCGTCCGGACTCGCCGCCCGACCCCCGTGGACGGTGTCCAGGAAGAACTTCTGAGCCCGCGGACGACGGCGATCAGCGCCTCTCGACGCACGGATCGCCCGCCGCGCCGCTGAGCAGGTCGGCGACGGTGTGGGCGCGGACACCGGTGAGCGGGTCGGTGGTGAACCTGCCGACGATGGCCCGGACGTGGTCCTGGGCGGGAGCGGCCAGGCCGTCGTAGACGGCGGCGAACAGGTCGCGGGCGGCGTGGCGCGGCCAGTCCGGCGGGAGCAGGTCCAGGGGCAGCCGCGGGTCGAGGATGGGCAGGCGGCGATAGGTGTCCATGACCTCCGTGCGGGCGCGGACCGCCTCGACCCCGCTGATCGAGGTCCGGACGTCCGGCAGCAGCGGGCTCCACCGCCGGATGAAGGCCTCGTACTGCCCGGCGATGGCCGCGGTGTCCCAGGCGTCGAGCGGGTCACGACCGGTGGTGGCACCGAAGTCGACGTGCCGTGCGCGGAAGACGGTCACCGCGCCGAAGGTGAGGTCGGCCAGTTGCGCCTCGGCCTTGGAGTTGAGGTCCTGCGGTGAAACCCACAGGCCGTCGTAGAGCGGCGCGTAGCCGAGCCAGCGCAGCCGACTGCGGAGTTCACGCCGCCGGGCCACCTCGTCCTGGGGCAGGGAGAACGCGACCAGGGTCCACCGCTGGTCCCACCCGCCGGTGTCGGTGGCGGCGGAGACGATGGCACGGCCTCCGACGGCCAGGTTGAGCGCGGCCGCGGAGGTGAGCCGGTAGGAGCTGTTGCGCC
>DATMCA010000189.1:0-7447 GCA_035559015.1 Umezawaea sp.
CTCGACCGGGCGCTGTCCGGCAAGGCGAACGTGACCACCGGCCAGGTCTATTCGACGGTCATCGCGCGGGAGCGCCGCGGCGAGTATCTGGGCGACACCGTGCAGGTCATCCCGCACGTGACCAACGAGATCAAGGAGCGCATCTTCGCGATGGCCGCTCCCGACGACTACGGCCGCACGCCGGACGTCGTGATCACCGAGGTCGGCGGCACGGTCGGCGACATGGAATCGCTGCCGTTCCTCGAGGCGATCCGCCAGGTGCGCCACGAGATCGGCCGGGACCACGTCTTCTACCTGCACGTGTCGCTGGTGCCGTACCTGGCGCCGTCGGGCGAGCTGAAGACCAAGCCGACCCAGCACTCGGTGGCCACGCTGCGCAACATCGGTATCCAGCCCGACGCGCTGGTCTGCCGCGCCGACCGGGAGATCCCGGACAAGATGAAGCACAAGCTGTCGCTGTACTGCGACGTCGACCGCGAGGCCGTGGTGGCCTGCCCGGACGCGCCGAGCATCTACGACATCCCGAAGGTGCTGCACCGCGAGGGCCTGGACGCCTATGTGGTGCGCAGGCTCGGCCTGCCCTTCCGCGACGTGGACTGGACCGTCTGGGGCGATCTGCTCAACCGGGTGCACAGTCCGAAGGAGACCGTGCGGATCGCGGTGGTGGGCAAGTACGTCGACCTGCCGGACGCCTACCTCTCGGTCACCGAGGCACTGCGCGCCGGCGGGTTCGCCCACCGCGCCAAGGTCGAGGTCGTCTGGGTCCCGTCCGACGAGTGCCAGACCCCGTCCGGCGCGTCGCACGCGCTGGCGGGCCTGGACGGGGTCCTCGTGCCCGGCGGGTTCGGCGTCCGCGGCATCGAGGGCAAGATCGGCGCCATCACCTACGCCCGCACCAGGGGCATCCCCGTGCTCGGCCTGTGCCTGGGGCTCCAGTGCATGGTCATCGAGTCGGCCCGCAACCTGGCCGGGATCAAGGACGCAGGCTCGGCCGAGTTCGAGGAGGGCGGCACGCCGGTCATCTCCACGATGGCCGACCAGCAGGACGTCGTCTCCGGCGAACGCGACATGGGCGGTACCATGCGCCTCGGCGCCTACCCGGCCAAGCTGATCCCCGGCTCGGTCGTCGCGCGGGCGTACGGCGTGAACGAGGTGTCCGAGCGGCACCGCCACCGCTACGAGGTCAACAACGCCTACCGCGACAAGCTGTCCAAGGCCGGCCTGGTCTTCTCCGGCACCTCCCCGGACGGCCGCCTGGTCGAGTTCGTAGAGCTTCCTTCGAAGATCCACCCGTTCTTCGTGGCCACCCAGGCCCACCCCGAACTGAAGTCCCGCCCCACCAAGCCGCACCCGCTGTTCGCGGCGTTCGTCCGCGCGGCGCTCGACTACCGGTTGGCCGACCGGCTGCCGGTGGAGCTGGCCGAGATCACCACCGCGGGCGCGAAGTGACGGCCGCCGGGTCGCACGAGTTCCGCACCGTCGCCTCGCGGGACGTGCACATCGGCCGGGTCGTGGGTTTGCGGGTCGACGAGGTCGCCATGCCCGGCGGCGGCACCGCGCTCCGCGAGGTCGTGGAACACCTGGGCGCGGTCGCCGTGGTGGCTCTGGATGATGAGGGCCAGGTTGTGCTGATCCACCAGTACCGGCACCCGCTGGGGCACCGGCTGTGGGAACTCCCCGCAGGACTGCTGGACTCGCCCGAGGAGGTTCCGGTCGAGGGCGCTCGGCGGGAATTGGCCGAGGAAGTCGGTTTGGACGCTTCGCGATGGTCCACTTTGGTGGATGTCGCGGCTTCGCCGGGGTTCACCGATGAGGTGGTGCGGGTGTTCCTGGCGCAGGGTCTGTCCACTGTGGAGCGTGAGTTGCAGGGGGACGAGGAAGCCGACCTGGTGATCCGTCGGGTGCCGTTGGGGGAGGCGGTGCGGATGGCGTTGGCCGGGGAGATCGTCAACGGTGCGGCGGTGGGCGGTTTGCTGGCCGCGCAGGCTGTTGTCGGAGGGGCTCAGGCTCGGGCAGCGGACGCACCGTGGCCGGACCGCCCGCATACGTTTGCGGCTCGCTCGAAGGGGTGAGGTGGCTCGGGGCCGTCCTGGTTGGGGCGGCCCTGGGTGTTTTTGGGGATATTGTTGGCGGGATTCTGTATGCAATCAAGGCCTGGGGTGGGGATGGGGTTGGGGGCTAGGTGGGGTTGGTTCGGTTGGCTGGGTGGGGCGGGCTGGCTGGGCTGAGTGAGGCGGGCTGACGAGCTGGCTGGGGCTGGCTGGTAGTCGGGTGGACTGACTGGCTAACTGGCTAGCTGAGTGGGCGGTTGGCTGAGTGGCTGGCTGGGGTGCGGGTAGGTGGTCTGCCGCGTGGGTGGGGCGAGGGGTTTTCCCTGGTCGTGTCCGATTTTACTTGGGGGATTTGCCCCTTAAAATTGCGGATCGGGTAGGGCTTTCGGGCACTGCCTTTTAGCCCGATCAAGGGGCAAATCTAGGGGCCCCAAGTCAAATCGGACACATCCCGCTGGGACTTCCAGCCGATATCAGAGATCCGCTGCTACCTGCGGAGATGTCCCCGACACCCCGCTCGCGCAATTATCTCGGCGCCCTTTCCGCTTTGTCAAGGCGGGAAAGATGCCTTGACAAAGCGGAAAGGGCGCGAAGGGCGCTTCGGATCGGGGTGGCGGGGGAGTTCTGTGTCGGGTCAGTTGGGTGCGTCCGCTTGAAAGGCGCAGCAATCCGAGTTCCGATGCGACGATCAGACCCGAGCAACCCACCCCGCCGCGACGCTTGAACCCCGGCAAACCCGAGACCCGACCGAGAACCGACCGAACACCGACCCCACCCCATGAGCCAGAATCACCCCAGGGAGGGAACCGATGCCGAGCAGCTCACGTCTCCGCAAGGCCGCCGCAGGCCCCATCGGCACCCTCGTGGCAGCCGCCGGAGCCTCCCTGGCCCTCTACTTCACCGACCCCACCAAACCCGGCTCCTACCTCCCCCGCTGCCCCTTCAACTGGCTGACCGGCCTCGACTGCCCCGCCTGCGGTTCCACCCGCATGGTCTACTCGCTCCTCCACGGCGACCTCGCCGCCGCGTGGCACTTCAACCCGGTCATGCTCGTGGCCGGTCTCCCGTTCCTCGCCTATCTCTGGCTGAGGTGGTTCCGGGCCGCCCGCGTCAACGCCAAACCCACCCAGCTCTCCCCCCGTGTGGGCCAGGTGGTGGTCGGCATCGGGCTCGTCTGGGCCGTGGCGCGGAACCTAGTCGCGTAGTCGGCGGCCCTGGGCGTCGGTGCCGCCGTTGACCAGCAGGAGGATGCCGTCGATCAGCGCCCAGATGCCGCACCCGCCGCAGGTGAGGAGCTGTGCGACGCCGATCGTCGTGTCGCCCATGTAGAACCGCCCTACGCCGAAGTACCCGACGAACAGCTGCAACACCCCGGCGACGACCTTCGACTTGTCGGAGAGCGGGTAGCCGGTCATCGGGTCGATGCCGTAGGGCGCGAACGGCACCTGGTAGCCCGGTGCCGTGCCGTAGCCCGACGGGGGCGTGTACGCGGGCGGTGGGGGCGCGTAGGACGTGCCGTACTGGGGTGGGGGTGGCATGAGCAGGAACTGCGGGTGGGGTTGGGGCAGGTCGGCGAAGAGGGAGCCCAACTCGGTGACGGTCTGGGCGGCGGAGGCGTAGGCGACGCGCTGCTCGTACTCGCCGATCTCGATCCGGCCGGCGGCGAAGTGGTCGTTGAGTGCGCGGATGGCTTCCTCGCGCTGCTGGTTGCCGATGCGCACGGGGTTCGGCTCGAAAGGTCCTGACACGGCCGGAACGGTAACCGATGAGGCCTGGTGGGCAGTGCCGGAACGCGCCGGAACGCCACGTCCGGCCTACTCTGGACCGCGTGCTGGTCGGGATTCCACGTGAGCTGAAGAACCAGGAGCACCGGGTGGCGGTGACGCCCGCCGGGGTCGTGGAGCTGGCACGTCGCGGCCACGAGGTGCTGGTCGAGGCCGGGGCGGGAGCGGGCTCGTCCATTCCGGACGCCGAGTTCGTCGCCGCGGGCGCGCGGATCGTCCCCTCGGCGGACGACGTGTGGGGCTCCGGCGAGCTGGTGCTCAAGGTGAAGGAGCCGATCCCCGAGGAGTATCACCGGATGCGGCCCGGCCAGACGCTGTTCACCTACCTGCACCTGGCCGCGAACGCGGAGTGCACGCGGGCGCTGGTCGCGTCCGGGATCAACGCGGTCGCGTACGAGACCGTGCAGCTCCCGGACGGCTCGCTGCCGCTGCTGGCGCCGATGTCGGAGGTCGCGGGGCGGATGGCCGCGCAGGTCGGCGCGCACTGCCTGGAACGGGCGCCCGGCGGGCGCGGGGTGCTGCTCGGCGGCGTGCCCGGTGTGCCCGCGGGCAAGGTCGCGGTGATCGGCGCCGGGGTCGCGGGCATGAACGCGGCTGCCATCGCGGTCGGGCTCCAGGCCGAGGTCGTGGTGCTGGACACGAACGTGAACCGGTTGCGGCAGATCGACTTCACCTACCGCGGCCACCTCCAGACGATCGCCGCGAACGCCTACGAGGTCGAGAAGGCCTGCCGCTGGGCGGACCTGGTGATCGGCGCGGTGCTCGTGCCGGGCGCCAAGGCGCCGTCGCTGGTGAGCAACGAACTGGTGGCGGCGATGCGGCCCGGCTCCGTGCTGGTGGACATCGCGATCGACCAGGGCGGCTGCTTCGCGGACTCGCGGCCGACCACCCACGACGCCCCGACCTTCCGCGTGCACGACTCGTTGTTCTACTGCGTGGCGAACATGCCCGGCGCGGTGCCGCACACCTCCACGTGGGCGTTGACGAACGTGACGCTGCCGTACGTCCTGTCGTTGGCGGACAAGGGTTTCCGCCAGGCGGTGCAGGAGGATCCGGTGCTGGCCAAGGGGGTCAACGTGGTGCGCGGTGCGGTGGTGCGGCCGGAGGTGGCGCTGGCGCACGGCCTGCGACCCGGTTCCCTGGCGGACCTGTGAGGCCGGAGGTGGTGGTGCGGACGTTCCTCGACCACCTGGCCGTCGAACGCGGCACCGCACGCAACACCCTGGAGTCCTACGGCCGCGACCTCCGCCGCTATACCGAGCACCTGGAGGCGCGCGGAGTCACGGACCTCTCCGCCGTCACGGAGGCGCACGTCGGCGATTTCCTCGCCACACTGCGGGAAAGCGGCCTGGCGGCGTCGTCGGCGGCCCGCACGCTGTCCGCTGTGCGAGGTTTGCACAAGTTCGCCCACCGCGAGGGCGTCGTGGCGGGCGACCCGGCCCGCGAGGTCGTGCCGCCGACGCCGCCGCGCCGCCTGCCGAAGGCGCTGCCGGTCGACGACGTGCTGCGGCTGCTGGATTCCCACCCCGGCGACGACCCCCGTTCGCTGCGCGACCGCGCGCTGTTGGAACTGCTGTACTCCACGGGCGCGCGCATCTCCGAGGTCGTCGGCCTGGACGTCGACGACGTCGACGCGGGGGAGCGCACGGCGCTGCTGGACGGCAAGGGCGGCAAGCAGCGGCTGGTCCCGGTCGGCAGGCCCGCGCTCCGGGCACTGGAGACCTACCTCGTCCGGGCCCGGCCCGGTCTCGCGGCCAAAGGTCGTGGCACACCAGCGGTTTTCCTCAACGCCCGCGGCGGTCGGCTGTCGCGCCAGACGGCGTGGCAGGTCCTCAAGACGGCGGCCGAGCGCGCGGGCATCACGGCGGTCGTCTCGCCGCACACGCTGCGGCATTCTTTCGCCACGCACCTGCTCGAAGGCGGGGCGGATGTCCGTGTCGTGCAAGAACTCCTCGGCCACGCCTCGGTGACGACGACGCAGGTGTACACGCTGGTCACGGTCACCACGCTGCGCGAGGTCTACGCCACCGCGCACCCCCGTGCCACTTCGTGACAATGAGGGTTTCGTGAATATGAGCGATCTTTCGGCAGCCGCGGGTACGGTGTCCGCACTTGAGTCCCACCGGAGCGGGAGGTACCGCGAACCGTGCCGAACCTGGACGAGCCGGAGGCCCCGGCCATCGAGCTCTCGGCGGTGCTCCACGCTCTGAGCGACCCGACCAGACTGGCCGTGGTCCAGCAGATCGAGGCCGACGGGGAGCGCCTGTGCGGGGCGATGGCCGTGGACGTCGCCAAATCCACGCTGTCCCAACACCTGCGCGTGCTTCGGGAAGCCGGAATCACCCGAACCCGGTGCTGCGGCAACCAGCGCTGGGTGTCGTTGCGCCGCGACGACCTGGAACAGCTCTTCCCGGGGCTGCTCGACGTGGTCCTCTCGGCCGCCGCCCGGACGGGGGCGGGCATCCGGATGGAGGCGGTGCGCTGATCCGTTCGGCTCACGGGACGCGGAAAACGGTGCGCGGCGCTACGGCGAGGCGCGTTGCCGCTACCCAGTCACGGCCTTAGGCTGCGCCCAGGTCGAGGACTACGAGGAGTTAGGTTGCGATGTCGACACCGGAGCACGTGGAGGGCAGGGCGTTCAACGCTCCGCCGCCGCCGTCGCCCGGTGTCCCTCGCGCGTCGGTGGAGCTGAGCCTCGCGCCGCACGCCGCGCCGCAGCACGACGAGGACGGCCCCGACCAGCAGGTCGGCGAAATAGGCCCGACGGGGAGAGCGCTCCGCTTCACCCCGGACCCGCAGCCGGTCACCCAGCACGGTCCCGCGAAGATCCTGGCGGTCTGCAACCAGAAGGGCGGGGTCGGCAAGACCACGTCCACGATCAACCTGGGCGCGTCGCTGGCCGAGTACGGCCGCAAGGTGCTGCTCGTCGACTTCGACCCCCAGGGCGCGCTGTCCGTCGGCCTCGGCATCCACCCGCACCAGCTCGACAACACGATCTACAACGTGATCATGGAGCGCGCGGTCGGCGTCCAGGACGTCATCATGGAGACCGGCGTCGAGGACATGCACCTGCTGCCGAGCAACATCGACCTCTCGGCCGCCGAGATCCAGCTCGTGTCCGAGGTCGGCCGCGAGCACACGCTGGTGCGCACCCTGCGCCCGGTCATCGACCAGTACGACTACGTGCTGGTGGACTGCCAGCCGTCGCTCGGCCTGCTCACGGTCAACGCCCTCGCGGCGGCTGACGGCGTCCTCATCCCGCTGGAGTGCGAGTTCTTCTCGCTGCGGGGGGTCGCCCTGCTCATCGACACCATCGAGAAGGTCAGGGAGCGGTTGAACCCGAAGCTGGACATCACCGGCATCCTCGCCACCATGTACGACCCCCGCACCCTGCACTCCCGCGAGGTGATGGCGAGGGTCGTGGAGGCGTTCGGCGACATCGTGTTCGACACGGTCATCAACCGCACCGTGAGATTCCCGGAGACCACGGTCGCCGGCGAGCCGATCACCAAGTGGGCGCCCCGGTCCGCGGGCGCCAAGGCCTACCGCGCGCTGGCGCGCGAGGTGATCGCCAGGTGACCCGTCGCGCCTCGTTGCCGGGCGCGTCCGAAC
>DATMCA010000190.1:0-12079 GCA_035559015.1 Umezawaea sp.
GCAGGAACACCGCCACGGTGGGGACGGCCGCGATGACCGACCCCGCCGCGATGACGTTCCACATCGACACGAACTGGCCCTGCAACCCGAGCAGCGCGGGCGTGACCGGCATCCGGTCCTCGCTGCGCAGCACGGTGATCGCCCACAGCAGGTCGTTGAACACCCAGGTGAACGCCAGCGCGGACAACGCCGCCAGCGCGGGCCTGGTCAGCGGCAGGATGATCCGCAGGAACAGCTGGCCCGCGCCCGCGCCGTCGATCACCGCCGCCTGCTGGATCTCCGACGGGATGGCGCGCATGAACCCGTGCAGCACGAACGTGTAGAAACCGAGCCCGAACCCGACCTGCACGACCACCAGCGCCACCAGGCTGTCGTAGATGCCCAGCACCTCGCTGAGCTTCGCCACCGGCACCAGCAGGATCTGCGGCGGCAGCAGGTTCCCCGCCAGCATCAGCAGCAGGACCGTGCGGCGGAACGGGATGTCGTAGCGGGCCAGCGCGAACGCGGACACCGACGCCAGCGCCAGCGTGATCACCACGGTCGGCACGGTCACCAGCATGCTGTTGACCAGCGCCTGCGCCGCGCCGCCGTCCGTCCACGCCTGGGCGAACCCGTCGAGCGTGAACGAGTGCGGCAGGCTGCCCACGCCGTTCCGGGCGACGTCGTCGAAGCTCCGGAAGGCGGTGACCACCACGAGGATGATCGGCAGCAGCCACAGCAGGGAGATCGTGCTCGCGGTGACGTGGTACCAGATCTCCCGCAACGGGTTTCGCCTGCTCATGAGTCACTCTCCTGGAACGCCCGCACGAGGTACGTCACGATGACGCCGAACGCCAGCAGGAAGATCACCACGGCCAGCGCGGACGCGTAGCCGAGCCGCAGCGACTGGAACGCCGTGGCGTACATGTAGGTGCTCAGCAGCTCCGACGAGTGGAACGGGCCGCCCTTCGTCAGCGACCACACCACGTCGAACGACCGGAGCGAGTCGATGACGATCACCGACAGGACCACCGAGTTGACGCTCCTCAGCTGCGGCAGCGTGATCTTGGTGAACTGCTGCCACTTCGAGGCGCCGTCCACGGTGGCCGCTTCGTAGAGCACCGGGTCGATGCCCTTGAGCCCGGCCAGGTACAGCACCATCACGTAGCCGATCTGCCGCCACAGGGCGGGCAGGATCACCGCGTACAGGGCCGTGCCGGACTCGGAGAGCCACGACCGCTGCCAGTCCTCCAGGCCCAGCCCGCCCAGCACCGTGTTGATCAGGCCGTCCGGCTGGTACATCGACTGCCAGATCAGCGAGGTCGCGACCAGCGAGAACACCACCGGCGTGAACAGCGCGGCGCGGTAGACCCCGACGCCCCGCCGTTCGCGCTGGAGGAACATCGCCATGCCCAGGCCGCCGACCGCGGACACCCCGCCGAACAGCACCAGCCAGATCACCGTGTCCAGCAGGGCTTTCCCGAAGACCGGGTCGCCCGCCATCTCGGCGTAGTTGTCCAGGCCGACGCTCGTCGGCGGGCTGATGCCGTCCCAGTTCGTGAACGACAGGTACACGCCCTGGATCGCGGGCCAGAAGACCCAGAAGGCCTCCACCGCGAGGGGGACCAGGACGAACGCGATGAGCAGCGGGGAGACCCGGCGGTTGGGCTTGTTCCGCCGCCGGACCTCCGGCGACGGTCGCTCCACCGGCGGTGCTGTCAGGGCTACCACGTCAGGACTGCCAGACCTTCTCGGCGGCCGCCTGCCAGGTGGCCAGGATCGAGTCGACCTGGTCCGGCTGCGCGAAGAACTGGAGCAGCGCGGCGTCGGCGGTGGGCTGGAGGGCGTCGCTGGAGTCGCGGTTGAAGAACTGGGTGATCTCGGCCGCGTCGGCCAGCATCTTGCGGCCCTTGGCCACCAGCGGCGTGCCGGAGTCCTTCGCCTTCGGGTTCACCGGCAGGACCGTGCCAGCGGAGTTCTTGATGAACAGCTCCTGCGCCTCGGCGGTCGCCAGGTACTTGAGGAACTCCTTGACCTCCGGGCCGCGCGGGGTCTTGGCGCTGGCGAAGAACCCGTCCGTCGGGCCCTCCTCGGCGATCGGCACCTTGGGGTCGATGATCGGGAACTGGAAGAAGTCGATGTCGTCCAGCGCGTCCTTCGGTGCGGCGTCGGCGAAGAACGTGCCGATCAGCATCATCCCGGTGCGGCCCTGGAGCAGCGACGTCGTCGCGTCCTGGAACGGGATCGCGGTCGCGCTCTTGTCGAAGTGCGGCAGGACCTCCTTCCACTTCGCGAAGACCGCCTTGACCTGCGGGTCGTCGAACCGGTGCTGCCCGGCGAGCAGTTCGCGGTGGTAGACGGCGCCGTTGATCCGGATGTCGAGGTAGTCGAACCACGCGGAGGCGACCCACGGCGTGGTGCCGCCCGCGCCCATGCCGATCGGCTCGACCCCCTTGGCGCGCAGGGCTTCGCAGACCTTGAGGAACTCGTCCCACGTGGTCGGCGGCTGGACGCCCCACTTCGCGAAGTTCGACTTCCGGTAGAACATGCCCCACCAGTAGTAGGTGATCGGCACGATGATCTGCTTGCCCGCGTCGTCGCTGCTCAGGGTCTTGGTCGCCGCGCCGTAGTCGGAGAGGCCGCCCCACACGTCGCTCAGGTCGAGCAGCAGGCCCTTCTTCGCGTACGACCGGCCGACGCTGCCCGCGTACCAGGTGTACAGGTCCGGCGGGTTGCCCGAGGTCAGGTACGACGGGAGCTGCGTGCGGAAGGTCTCGGCGGCGACGGTGTTCAGCGTCGCCCGCGCGCCGCCCTTCTGGTTGAACGCCGCCACGACGCTCTCCATCGCGGCCTTCGGCAGCGGCGCGGACAGGTTCGACTGGAGGGTGACGGCACCGCCCGCCTGGCCGGTGCCGGTGGAGGCGGACGTGGCGCAGCCGCCCAGGATCGCGGCAGCGCTGATGCCACCCAGCCCCGCCAGGAAGTTCCTGCGACTCAGGCCGTCGATGCTCATCGAGTCTCCAATCGGTGGATGCCCCGGGCTTCAGGCCGGGGAGGAGCCGATCCATGGACGAGGCCGGGAACGGCTGAGTCCGATGTGGACAGGCGGCTTTGATCGCCACTGGCAGGGCGGGTATTCCGGTTGATGTGTCTGAGGTGGTGGTGAAGCGTGCGTACCGTTATCGCTTCTACCCCAACGAGGCGCAAGCGGTGGAGTTGTCGCGCACCTTCGGCTGTGTGCGTCTGGTCTACAACCGGGCGTTGGAGGCCCGCACCACCGCGTGGCGCCAGGAACAGCGGCGGGTCGGCTACGGCGATACGTCGGCGTTGCTCACCACGTGGAAGCGGACCGACGAGTTGGCGTTCCTGAACGAGGTGTCGTCGGTACCGTTGCAGCAGTGCTTGCGACACCAGCAGAAGGCGTTCACCAACTTCTTCGGCAAACGTGCCGCGTACCCGAGGTTCAAGTCCCGCAAGAGGTCGCGGGCATCGGCGGAGTACACCCGCTCGGCGTTCCGGTGGCGAGACGGTGAACTGACCCTCGCCAAGATGGGCCGGCCCCTGGACGTCGTGTGGTCGCGTCCGCTGCCCGAGTGCGCCGAGCCTTCGACGGTGACGGTGTCCCGTGACTCGGCTGGTCGGTGGCACGTATCGATCCAGGTCGAGACCACCATCACGCCGTTCGCGCCCACGGTGGCGGAGGTCGGTGTCGACGCCGGGCTGACGTCCCTGCTGACGCTGTCCACCGGCGAGAAAATCGCCAACCCACGGCAGGAGAATCGTGAGCGGGTGGCGTTGGCCCGTGCGCAGCGGAACCTGGCGCGCAAGGCCAAGGGCTCGAACAACCGGGACAAGGCCCGAACCAAGGTCGCGCGCGTGCATGCCCGGATCACCGGTCGACGGCGGGACCTGCTGCACAAAGTAGCCACTCGACTCGTTCGTGAGAACCAAACGATCGTGATCGAGGACCTGGCGGTTCGCAACATGGTCCGCAACCGCACTCTGGCGCGTGCGATCAGTGATGCTGCGTGGTCGGAGTTCCGGTCCATGCCGACCTACAAAGCCGACTGGTACGGCCGCACGGTGGTCGTGGTGGACCGGTGGTACCCCTCCAGCAAGACCTGCTCGCACTGCGGACACCTGCTCGACACGCTGCAGCTGGGTGCGCGGGAGTGGACCTGTCCCGGTTGCGGAGACATCCACGACCGGGACGTCAACGCCGCACGAAACATCTTGGCCGCCGGACGGGCGGTCCCAGCCCGCGGAGACGGAGTCAGACCAAACCGGCGCCAGTAGTCGGTGGGGCATCGGTCGGAACCTCCCTTCCGGGGAGAAGAAACAGGAACTGTCCGTTGCGAAGCGGACGGGGTATCCCCAGTCGTTCAGGACGGGGTGGATGTCAACGATGGGTCTCCTCACGGGCTGACCACGGGTGAATGACAGGAAGGTTGCAACGCGGGTAAGCCACTGTCAAGATGTATTAGTAAATAATCCCGGTCAGCGCGGGTGGCGGAGCGGCCACGTGCGGTGACCCGTCGGCGTGCACGGGATACTGGGGTCCACGACAACCCGAGGGGAGGATTGGTGGCGGACTACCAACTCCGCGGCATCCACGGACAGACCGTGGAGACGCTCGCGCGGCGGATCCTGGCGGGGGAGATCCCCGAAGGGGCGACGCTCGACCTGCTCGCGCTGCGGGAAGAGTTCGACGTCAGCCTGACGGCGCTGCGCGAAGCCCTGAAGGTGTTGTCGGCCAAGGGGATCATCGACGCCCGGCAGAAGCGCGGCACGTTCGTCACGCCGCGCTCGTCGTGGAACGTGCTGGACGGTGACGTGATGCGGTGGCGCTCGTCCGGGCCGGTGGACCTGGGGCTGCTGGAGAACCTGGACGAGGTGCGGTCGATCGTGGAGCCCGCGTCGGCCCGGCTGGCGGCGGAACGGGCGACCGCCGAGGACGTGACGGCCCTGGAGGACGCGTTGGGGCGGATGGCGTCCGCGTCCGACGCGGCCGGGGCCGTCGAGGCCGACCTGGACTTCCACCGGCTGCTGCTGTCGGCGACGCACAACCCGTTCCTGGCGCAGATGGAGCGGGTGATCTCCAACGGGTTGGCCATGCGGGACAGGGTGGTGCACGACGCCGACCCGGCCGACGACCCCGTCCCGAGCCACCGGGCCGTGCTGGACGCGATCCGGGACGGCGACCCGGTGGCGGCCGAGGTGGCCATGCGGGCGTTGGTGGACAAGGCGAGCGCGGACTTCCGCCGCGTGGCCGGGTAGGGCTAGCGCCTGGTCTCGCCGGTGAGGGCGCGCAGTTCCGCTCGCGTCGGCAGTCCTTCCCAGTCACCCGTGGTGGCGATGGCGGTCGCCGCCACGGTGGTGCCCCTGGCGAGGCGGTGCACCGGCTCCAGGCCGTCCAGCAGGGCGGACAGGTAGCCCGCCACGAAGGCGTCACCGGCGCCGATGACGTCCGTGACGGTGGTGGGCTCGGCGGGCGCCTCCCAGTGGCCGGTGGAGGTGGTGACCTCCGCGCCGTCGGCCCCCCGTTTGGTGACCACCTCGGCCACCCCCTTGGCCAGCAGGGAATCCCGGCCGCCCACGAGGTCCAGTTCGGACTGGTCGCCGAAGACGACGGTGGCCAGGGCGGCCAGCGGGGTGAGGGCGTCCGAGGCCCGTTCCCGCGACCAGAGCTTCGAGCGGTGGTTGACGTCCAGGCACACGGTCCAACCGCGGGCCGCGGCGTGAGTCACGGCGGCCTCCGTGGCGGCCCGTGCGGTGTCCGAGAGCGCCGGGGTTATGCCGGACACCAGCAGGACCCCGGCACCGTCCTGGAGCGGTTCGCGCAGGTCCTCGGGGGACAGTCGGGATCCGGCCGAGCCCGCCCGGTAGTAGGCGACCCGTGCCAGGTCCGCCGTGCGCTGTTCGCGGACCAGCAGACCCGTCGGAGCGGCGGGGTCCCGGTGGGCGACGACGTCCACCCGCTCGGCCAGCAGGCGTTCGGTGATGAGCGAGCCGAACTCGTCGTCGCCGACCCGTCCCACCCACCGCACCCGGTGGCCGAGCCGGGACAGTCCGATGGCGACGGTGCTCTCCGCGCCCGCCAGCGCCAGGTCCAGCGACCGGGCCAGCCGCAGCGGTCCCGGTGTGGTGGCCCGCAGGACGGCCATCGTCTCGCCGAACGTCAGCACGTCCACCGTCACGCCGACCCGCCGATCGCGTCCAGGAAGCGCTTCGCCCGGTCCGGCAACCCGGCGATGTCCTTGCCCAGCAACGGGGATCCGACGCCCACGGCCACCGCCCCGGCCTCCAGGTACGCCACGGCCTCCGCGACGCCCACCCCGCCCACCGGGACGAACGGCACGTCGGGGAACGGGGCCCGGAGGGCCTTCAGGTAGTCGACCCCGCCCAGCGAGGCCGGGAACAGCTTCGCCGCGTCGGCCCCGTGGCCCAGGGCCGTCTCCACCTCGGTCGGCGTCAGCACGCCCGCCAGGATCGGGAGCCCGGCGCTCACCGAAGCCCGCACGACGTCCGTCGTGGCCGGGCTGACGGCGAAGGTCGCACCGGCCGCCAGCGCGTCGTCGACGTCGCCGGGCGTTCGGACCGTGCCGACTCCGAGCCGGCCGCCCTCGGGCACCTCCGACGCCAGGTCGGCGATCACCTTCAGGGCGTCCGGGCTGGTCAGGGACACCTCCACCAGCCTGATGCCGGACTCGAACAGCACCCGCACGGCCGCTCGCGCCTCGTCGCCCCGGACGATGGCCACCAGCCGGTGGGTCGTCAGGGCCGTCTTGAAGCTCACCATTCCGCCACGCTCCCGTCGTCGTGCCGCCACAGCGGCGACCGCCAGCGGTGGCCGGTCTCCGCCGCTCGTCGCACCGCCACCTCGTCCACCTCTACACCCAGCCCCGGACCCAACGGCCTGGAGGCGTGCCCGTCGACGAAGTCGAACGGCGAGGAGTCGGTCAGGTAGTCGGTGTACTCGGCACCGCCGTTGTAGTGGATCCGGAGGCTCTGCTCCTGGATGAGGAAGTTGGGGGTGGCGAAGGCGACCTGGAGGCTCGCGGCCAGCGAGATCGGGCCCAGCGGGCAGTGCGGGGCGATGCTCGCCCCGTACACCTCCGCCAAGGCGGCGATCCTGCGCAGCTCGGAGATGCCGCCCGCGTGGGACGGGTCCGGCTGGACCACCGCCACGCCCGCGTCCAGGACGGGTTTGAACTCCCAGCGCGAGTACAGCCTCTCGCCGGTGGCGATGGGGACACCGCTGGCCGCGACCACCGACGCGAGGGCGTCACCGCCGAGTTCGGGGAGGATCGGTTCCTCCACGAACATCGGCCGCACCTCCTCCAGCATCCGCACCAGCCGCCGGGCCATGGCGGGGGAGACGCGACCGTGGAAGTCGATCGCCAGGTCGCGGTGCGGGCCGAGGACCTCCCTTGCCTCGCGGGCCCGGTCCAGCACGCCCTGGGCCTCTCCCGGGGTGGCGATGGCCGCCATCGGGCCGCAGGCGTTCATCTTCACCGCGGTGAAGCCCTGTTCCACCTGCGCGGCAACGGCTTCACCGATGTTCGCCGGCCGATCCCCGCCCACCCACGAGTACACCCGCACCCGGTCGCGCACCGGGCCACCCAGGAGTTCGTGGACCGGCACTCCCCGAACCTTGCCCGCGATGTCCCACAGCGCCTGGTCGTAACCCGCCGCGGCACTCGACAGCACCGGTCCGCCGCGGTAGAAACCCGCGCGCCGCAACACCTGCCAGTGCTCCTCGATGCGCAGCGGGTCCTGGCCGACGAGCAGGTCCGCCATCTCGTGGACCGCCGCGCGCACCGTCTCCGCACGACCCTCCACGACCGGTTCCCCCCAGCCGACGACACCCTCGTCCGTGCTGAGCTTGAGGAACAGCCAGCGCGGCGCCACCAGGAAGGTCTCCACATCGGTGATCTTCACCCGTTCTCCTTCAAGCCGAGTCCTTGTGCACGGACCAACCCCCGTCGACGACCAGGTCCGCCCCGGTCACGAACGACGCCGCGGGCGAGAGCAGGAAGGCGATCACCTCGGCCACCTCGGCCGGATCCCCCAGTCGTCCCAACGGGGTCGCGTGAGCGCTGCGCTCGCGGTCCGGCTCGGGCACGCGGTCCCACGCGCCGGTCAGGACCGGGCCCGGCAGGACGGCGTTGACGCGGACGTCCGGGGCGTACTCGACTGCCAACTGCCTGGCCAACGACACCAGGGCACCCTTCGTCGCCGCGTAGGCGGGGTGTCCGGGCAGTCCCGTCGTGGCGTGCACCGACGAGACCAGCACGATCGCGCCCTTCCGGGTCGTCAGCGACGGCAGGCAGGTGTGCGCGCCGAGGTACGCGGCGGTGAGGTTGACCTCGACCTGCCGCGTCCACTCGGCGCGCGTGGTGTCGTGCAGCGGTTTCACCACCACCGCGAACGCGTTGCTCACCAGCGCGTCGACACCGCCGGGGGCGGCCGCCGCCACGGCCGCCCACGTCTCGTCCGCCGTGACGTCGCCGACGACGGCGGTGACCCCGTCGAGCCGGGTCACCGCCTCGTCCACGTCCACCGCGACCACCGCGTACCCGGCCGCCACGAGCTTGCGCGCGGTCGCCGCCCCGATACCGGAAGCGGCACCTGTCACCACGGCACAACGGTTCACGATGGATCCTCCTGCTGCGTCAGAGAACGGACTGGTGCACGCGGCCGTCGGAGCCGCGAACCGCCAGCCACGCCGACCCGTTCGCGCCCGCCGCGACCCCGAGCGCCCCGGTGAAGGCATTGCCGGGGAACTCGTCGCGCTTGAACCAGCCTCCCCAACTCCCGTCGGAGAAGTTGCGCTGCCAGAGGGTGTAGTCACTCGCTCGGGCGAACAGGTACACCCGGCCTTCCGTCGAGAGCATCGTCGGGCTGCCGCTGACCACACCGCCGAGGTCGGTCCACGCGCCCCACGTGCCCGCCGCGTCGCGAACCCGTTCCCACACCGCGTCGTCCGCCGTGCGCACGGCCACGTGGACCGCCCCGCCCGCGACGACCGTGCTCGGACGCCCGTAGATCGGCTGGCCGCCGGGAGCGTCCAACGTGGACCAACCGCCGGTGTTCGACCGTTGCCACACCTTGCCGTCCGCGCCGCGGGTGGTGAGCGTCCAGTTGTCCGGCGAGGTGAACGCGACGGTGGGCGAGTCGGTGGCGGTGCCGCCGAGCCTGATCCACTCGCACCAGCGGCCGTCCTTCAGCGTGCGCTGGTAGACCGCGTTGTCGGTGCCCCGCACGAACACGTCCACCCGGCCACCGGCCGAGCCGTGCGCGGCGGGCTGGCCGAGGATCCGCGCACCCCGCGGGCCGCCGAGGCTGCTCCACTTCCCGGACCACGACGTGCCGGACTTCTTGCTCACCTGGAGGTCACCGGCCGCGCCGCGGATGAACGAGAGGGCGTTGGCGTCGTCGAACCGCACCAGGGCCGGGCTGGCCGACGGTGCTCCGCCGATGTCCGCGCCGGGCACCAGGTCCGTGCCGGTCAGCTTCAGCATCGCGGTGCCGTGCGCCGGAACGGTCGTCGTGTACGAGTCGGTGAACCGGCCGCGGTCGGCACGGGCGCGCAGGTCGCGCACCTGAGCGCTGCCGGTCAGACCGGCCGAGGCGAACCGCACGGTCATCTCGGCCGGTGCGTCGGACCGGTTGAGCAGCACCACGGACCGCTGCCCGCGACCGGTCAGCACCTTGCTGTACACGTTGCCGGCGGGGGAGTCCGCCACCCGCACGCCCTGGATGCCCAACGGGTCCTGGTCGACCGCGAGGATCTCCGGGTTCTTCAACGAGGCGATCATCGACGGTGGCAGCGTGCGCGGGTCGGAGCCGATCACCAGCGGTGCGGCCATCTGCGCCCACATCACCAGCTGCGTGTTCGACTCCTCCTCGGTGAACTCGTAGCCGCCCCACTGGGTCGCGCGCATCGGCAGCAGGTAGTCGGGGTCGTTGTAGTGCCCCGGACCGGCTGCCTCGGGGTGCGCCGCGTTGTCGTCCATGTTGCGCAGCAGGCTGGCCCACTGGTTCGGGTACGCCGTGCCGAACGCGATGTCCGTGCTGGTGCGCCACGAGTCGGCGACGCGCGGCCCGAACGCGTACGAACGGCCGGCCTCCTGGGCGGGCGTGTGCGGGATGCCCCACTCCCAGGTGACCGGGTTGCAGACGTTGAGGATCATCTTGCGGCCGGACTTGGCGACCGCCCTGCTGAACTCGCCGAAGGCGGTGCCGGGGTCGAGGCCCTGGTTGATCCCGCAGAGAAAGTCGATCTTGATGGCGTCGACCTTCCACGCGGCGAACTGCTTCGCGTCGGCCTCATAGTGGCCGCCACCGCTGCCCAGCCCGCAGTTCTTGCCGTCGTACGCGCCCGCGTCGGTGTAGATGCCGACCTTGAAGCCCTGGCCGTGCAGCCGCGTGACCAGCGACGGGATCCCGGACGGGAAGCGCTCCGGGTCGGCGACGAGCTGGCCGCTCGCGTCGCGCGGAACCGGTGCCTGCCAGCCCCCGTCGAGCCACACGATCTTGTAGCCGGCGTCGCGCAGCCCGCTGCTCGCCAGGTGGTCGGCAACCCCCTTGACCTGCGTCTCCGTCGGCGCACCGAGGCCGTAGTAGGAGTTCCACCCCAGGTACGGCGTGGCCGCGAGGCCGCTGTTGTAGTAGTCCGGGGCGCCCTGGTCGTCACCGGCCTGCGCCACGGGCAGCGCCGTGACCATGGCGGCGACCAGCGCGCCGAGCACGACGGTCGCTCTACGCCTCGTTGCGTACGACATCTTCGGATCCCTCACCTCTGAACCGCAGGGGCTGGCTTCGCTGTGAGATTGCCGGGTCGCCCCGAGGGTGTCAACGATTATTCGTAATTAATACCATGGCAACCGGCTGACCTGGGCATACCAAGTGGTGTAGACCATTGACAAGAAGGGTCCCCGTTCAGCAGTCTGCGAACGTGCGTTCGGTTCGACCGAGGAGGACGACGTGGAAACCCAAGGGCTCCAAGGAAGTCGATGGCGTCGGGCGGGTCGCGCCCTCGCGGCGGCGGCGCTCGTCGCGAGCGGGACGGTCGTCTGGACCCTCGGCGCCCAGGTCCCGAACGTCGCCCTGGCCGCCGAACCCCTGAAGAGCATCGTGCCCGCGCCGGTGTCGGTGCAGGCCACGGCGGGTGTCACCCACACCCTCACCAGCACGTCCAAGATCTACACCCAGGCGGGCAACGCGGACGCGCGCGCCGTCGGCGACTACCTCGCGGGCGTCCTGCGCAGGTCCACCGGCTTCGCCCTGCCGGTCTCCGACGCCTCCGGCACCCCCGCCGACGGCATCTCGCTGCTGCTCACCGGCGCCAACGCGAGCGTCGGCGAGCAGGGCTACCAGCTCGACGTCACCGCGTCTACCGTCGTGCTGAAGGCGAACCGCGCGGCCGGCCTCTTCGGCGGCGTCCAGACCCTGCGCCAGCTCCTGCCCGCGAAGGTCGAGGCGGCCACCGTCCAAACCGGACCGTGGACCCTGCCCGGCACGGCCATCCTCGACTACCCGCGCTTCGTCCACCGCGGCGCGATGCTCGACGTGGCAAGGCACTTCCAGCCCGTCGCGGCGGTGAAGAAGTACCTCGACCAGCTCGCCCTGTACAAGGTCAACTACTTCCACCTGCACCTGACCGACGACCAGGGCTGGCGCATCGTCATCGACAGCTGGCCCCGGCTCACCTCGGTGGGCGGTGCCACGCAGGTCGGCGGCGGCACGGGCGGCTTCTACACCAAGGCCCAGTACCAGGAGATCATCGCCTACGCGGCCTCCAAGTTCATCACCGTGATCCCCGAGGTCGACCTCCCCGGCCACACCAACGCCGCGCTGACCTCCTACGCGGAGCTCAACTGCAACGGCGTCGCCCCGGCGCCGCGCACCGACACGGCGGTCGGCTACAGCTCCCTCTGCGTTTCCAAGGCCGTGACCTACCAGTTCCTCGACGACGTCATCCGCGAGATCGCCGCCATCACCCCCGGCCCGTACTTCCACCTGGGCGGCGACGAGGCCCAGGCCACCACCGACGCCGACTACCAGGCGTTCATGGACAAGACCCTGCCCATCGTCA
>DATMCA010000191.1:0-3133 GCA_035559015.1 Umezawaea sp.
AAGCGCGTGCTGGACCTGAACGACCTGGCCGACGAGCCGTGGGTGGACTCCGCGGTACCCCCCGGGGCGTGCCGCGACATCGTCATCGACGCCTGCGCGGGCGCCGGGTTCGCGCCGAACTTCGTCGTCGAGTCCGACGACTACCCGACCGCGCAGGGCTTCGTTGCCGCCGGCCTGGGCGTCACCATCGTCCCGAAGCTCGGCCTCGGCGTGGCCCACCCCGGCGTCATCGTCCGCCGCCTGAGGAGGCCCGAGCCGCACCGGGGCATCTACGCGGCGTTCCGCGAAGCGGGCGCCGTCAACCCCGCCGCCGCGAGCCTCCTGGACGCCCTGAAGGACGCGGCGGCGGCGGGCTGACTCGCTGCCGCGGCAGCGTCCTGGTAGGTGTGTTAGTTCACGGGCAGGTCAACGGCACCTGGAAGAGTCCCTGGGTGGAAACCTCCATGTAGGCATTTATGCAGCCGCCGCCTGTATTCGCTTCGAAAACTTCGGTGTAGCTGGACTGCGGGGACTGGAAGTGCCATGGACCGACTTCGGCGTTCTGCTGCCCCTGGTAGCCCATCCTGGCTTGAATTGTCGATCCGCCCGTCTTCGTGAACGTGACGGTTACAATCGACGTCCCGGACACAACGCCCGCGCACAACCTGCCATTTCCGAGATCGGCGCACTGCCCGGCCGCTGATGCTGTTCCCGTGCTTGCGAACGACAGCACCATTGCGATTGCAACCGAAAGAAAAGCCCCTACGAGCTTGCGCAAAATTGCCCCCGAAACTGATTGGTATTTGTATGTCCAATCGAATTACGTCATTGACGTTAGCGGGATTTCAAACTTCTTGTCAATGACGACTTGAAACTACCCGGTTTCCGTGAATTGGGATTGTAGGCCATTCGGGTAGTGGCATGTGCGGTGAGTAACTCGCCACCATCCCCGCCTCCGGGTGGGGAGCCTGGTCAGCCTGCCCGCAGGCGCGGAACTACTCGTCCACGCCGCTGTCCGCCGATGATTCGGAGTGCACGCCACTGCTGTAGGCCAGGGCCACCCTGGTGCAGGAGGAGCGGAACCGGGCTCGAAGGCCTCGTCCCCGACAACACCCGTCGGCTCGGCACCTGAAGCGACGGCGCAGCGACAACCACTGTGCAGCCCAGCGGGCGGACGCCAAGACCGTGACTACGCCCGTGGAACGCGCCTCAGTACCCGCCGACCTTCGAATAGCGCTGGATCAGCACCTCGGAACCGGCCCACTTGAGCGAGATGAGTGCGCTCTCCTTCACGACCGAATTGTCCTTCTTGGTGTACTTGAGGTTGACGTTGAAGGCGAATGCCTCGTTGACGGAGATGTCTTCGACGGCGACGCTCTTGACCGTGGACCAGAAGCCCTTGTACCCGGAAAGCCCACCGCTTTCGGCCTGCATCGTGGGGAGGAGCCACTGGAACGCCGCGTCGGGGTCTCCCGGCGCGAGCGCGAAGTAGTCCCTGATCATCTTTTCCTGCGTGGCCTGGTCGGGGCCGGAACCGGTGGTGACCTTGGGGGGCTGCTTCGAGCCGCCGCCCGCCTCCGGTGAGCCGGTCTCGCTCGGCTTGCCCTGCGTGGTCGACTGGGTGACCGACGAGCCGGGGTCGGCGCGCTTGTTCTCCTCGCCGCCGCCGCTGGACAGGAAGCTGGCCAGCATGATCCCGACGACGGCCGCGGCCACGATGGCGAGCGCGGTGATCATCGTGGACCGCTGCTTGCCCGAACCGGGACCGGTGCCCGCGGCCCCGGAGGGCCGCCTGGGCGGACTCTGCCGCGGCGGTGCGGCAGCAGGGCGTTGCTGCTGGTAGGGCTGCTGGTACGACTGCGGCGCGGGCTGGTGCTGCTGCTGCGGCGGACCGGGGCGGACGTCGATGCGGGTGCCGGGCGGCGGCGTGTTGACCGCCGCCTGCTGCGACATCGCGCGGGTCTGGAGGTCCGACGACACCGGGGTGCCGCGCCACGACGGCGGGCTCACCTGGGGGGCGGCCATGGGGAACTCCGGGGCGGCGCGACCGGCGGCGACGGCGGCCAGCGCCTCGCGCGCCTCGGCCATCGTCGGGCGGTCCTCGGGCTCCGGGCGCAGCAGGCGCATCAGCAGCGCGGTCAGCGGACCGGCCTGCTTCGGCGGCGTGACCTTGCCGGACGCGACCTGGTGCAGCAGCGCGATCGTGTTCTCGTTCAGGCCGAACGGCGGCGCGCCCTCGATCGCGGCGTACAGCGTGGAGCCCAGCGAGAACACGTCCGACGGCGAACCGGGGTCGTAGCCCTTCGCCACCTCGGGCGCCAGGTACGCGGGGGTGCCCGCGAGCATCCCGGTCGCGGTGACCGTGACGTCGCCGGTGGCCCGCGAGATGCCGAAGTCCGTGATCTTCACGACGCCTTCGTCACCGAGCAGGATGTTGCCGGGCTTGATGTCGCGGTGCACGATCCCGGCGTTGTGCGCCGCGGTCAGCGCCGACGCGACCTGCTCGCCGATCGAGGCCACGTCGCGGGGCGACAGCGTGCCCCGCTCGGACAGCACGGTGGAGAGGCTCTTGGACGGCAGGTACTCCATCACCAGCCACGGCTGGCCGTCGTCCTCGGCGACGTCGTACACGGCGATGGCGTGCGGGTGCTGCAAGCGGGCGGCGATCCGCCCCTCGCGCATGGCCCTGCGCTTCGCCTCGTCCGTGTCCGCCGCGGCCAGGCCGGGCTGGAGCAAGAGCTGCTTGACCGCGACGATGCGGTGCAGGCGCTGGTCGTGCGCCTGCCAAACGACGCCCATCGCACCGCTACCGATTCGGGTTCCCAATCGGTAGCGGCCTGCGACCAGGCGACCATCGTCGGTCACGGCTGCTCCCATGAGTGATTGCGGTGTCTTCGTCAGTGGCGACCCAACTTCGGGCAACCGCCACTAGGGCACAAACGTAGCGACACGGAGTTGGGTTCGAATTTAACCCGTCCGTGTGTGGGTCCACCTTACGAGCTAACTCAACCGCCGGACTCCCGTGGGCCTAGGGCTCCGTCGTCGTTGGGGGCGGAGGAGTGGTCGTCGTGGTCGTCGGAGGCTTCGGCGTCGTGGTCGTGGTCGGCGGCGGCTTCGTGGTCGTCGTCGTGGTGGTCGTGGTCGTCGTCGTGGT
>DATMCA010000192.1:0-2389 GCA_035559015.1 Umezawaea sp.
GCAACAACACCTACCTCGGGCACGTCGTGGTGACCGACGTCGACGGCCTGGGAGCGCGGGCGAAGGCCGAGCGAGCCGTCGCCGCGCTGGCCGTGCGGTACGCGGAGGAACCCGCGTGAGCGTGCGATCGAGCGTCTCCTCCGTGACCGACCTGATCACCCTCGTCCGAGCGGGCGCGCTCGGCCCGGATCCGGCGTCCGCCGTGGTCAGCGTCGGCTTCACCACCAGCCAGGGCGCGCGGCACGCGTCCAGGGGCCGCTCCTACCGCAACAGCGTGGTGAGCCTGCGGATCGAGCGGGCCGTCGGGTCGTGCTCGGTCGAGCCCGGAGAGCTCACCGACGCCGACGTGCACGACTGCGTCGGGGCGACCGCCGCAGATCTGCTCGACCACCCCAGCCCGGCCGTCCGGACCGCCGCGCTGGACGCGTACCTGATGAGCGCGCACCCGCACGAGCGGTCCGGGGCGCGGCGGGTCGTCGTGGACGCGGGCACATCGCTGGAGAAGTCCCTGGCCCGCGCGTCGGCCGTGGTCGACCTCCTCGAAGCCGAGGCGGGCCAACGGGTCCTCGTCGTCGGGGTGGTGAACTCGCTGCTACACCACCTGCGCGCCCGCGGCCTGCGGTACGTGCCGTGCGACCTGAAGGGCGGTCGCACCGAGTGGGACGAACCGGTCGTCACGGACGCGCTGGCCGCCGTGGAGCACTGCGACCTCGTGCTCGTGTCCGGCATGGCCGTGGGCAACGGCAGCTTCGAACCGTTGCTGCGCAAGGCATCCCTCGCCGAACGGCCGGTCGTCGCGTTCGCCCAGACGGCCAGCGCGGTCCTGCCGTGGTTCCTCGGCGCGGGCGTGACCGCCGTGTCGGCCGAGCCGTTCCCGTTCTTCTGGCTCGACGGCGGCCCGACGACCATCTACCAGTACCAGCGGGAGCGCACGTCGTGACACCACGCCGGAACACCCACCTGCTCGACCTGCTCGGCAAGACCCCGGTCGTCCGGATCGACACGCCGCTCCCCCACCGGCACGGCGGTTTCTGGGCGAAGCTCGAAGGGTTGAGCGCGGGTGGCATGAAGGCCCGGCCCGCCGTCGCGATGCTGCTGGCGGCCCGCGACCGGGGCGAGCTGCGACCGGGCGCGGTGGTCGTGGAGTCGACCAGCGGCACGTTCGGCATCGGCCTAGCGTTCGCCTGCCAGGTCCTCGGCCACCCCGTGGTCCTGGTGGTGGACGACGAGCTGGAACCGTCGATGCGGGCCATGCTGCGCGCCCACGGCGCCCGGCTGGAGGTGGTCGACCGTCCGCACGAGACCGGCGGCTGGCAGCAGGCCCGGCTGGACCGGCTCCGGTCGGTGCTCGACGACCTGCCCGGCGCCTACTGGCCGGACCAGTACAACAACCCGGACAACCCGAGCGGGTACGCCGGTCTGGCCAGGGAACTGGCCGAGCAGCTCGACCGCGTCGACGTCCTGGTGTGCAGCGTCGGCACCGGCGGCCACAGCGCGGGTGTCATCTCGGCCCTGCGCCGCTACTGGCCGCGCGTCCGGCTCGTCGGCGTGGACGCGGTGGGCTCGACGATCTTCGGCCAGCCCGCGCGGTCACGGGTGATGCGCGGCCTGGGCAGCAGCATCCACCCGCGCAACGTGGCCTACGCCGAGTTCGACGAGGTGCACTGGCTCGGACCGGTCGAGGTCGTGGACGCGTGCCGCCGCCTGGCCAGGAACAGCTTCGTCTCGGGCGGTTGGAGCACCGGCGCGGTGGCGCTGGTGGCCGCGTGGGTGGCGCGCGTCGAGACCGGCGCGAGCGTGGTGACGATCTTCCCGGACGGCCCGCACCGCTACCTGGGCACGATCTTCGACGACGACTTCTGCGCCGGTCGCGGCCTGCTGGGCCCGGCCGTGGACCGGCCGATGGAGATCGGCCACGCCGAGGCCGTCGAGGTCACCGGCTGGGCGCGCTGCCGGTCCGTGGTCGACCCGCGCCTGGCCGTCGGGGTTCCCGCGTGAGGCTGGACTGGACGGTGCGCGGCCTGACCCTGCGGACGCCGCTGCGCATCTCGCGGTCGGTCATGGCCCGGCGGGACGCGGTCCAGGTCGTCGTGGAGCACGACGGCGTGCGCGGTCACGGCGAGGTCGTGACGAGCGTCCACTACGGCCTGGACGTCGAGCGGATCACGTTGCTGCTCAAGGAGTTCGCGTTCCTGCTGAACGACTTCCCCTCGCCGGAGGCGCTGCTCGCCGACCTGCCGGGCCTCGACTTCCCGCCCGGCGTGCTGGCGGCGCTCGACACCGCGCTGCACGACGTGGTCGGGCAACGACTCGGCGTTCCGGTGCACGCGCTGGCCGGCGTTCCACTGTGGACCGACGTCCCGACGGCGTGCACGATCGGCATCACCGA
>DATMCA010000193.1:0-3359 GCA_035559015.1 Umezawaea sp.
GGCGGAGGTCGTGCACCCGCACGCGGCCCTTGACCTTCGCCAGCTGTACTGCGGGCGTGAGAATGTAGCGGCCGAACTGGTTGGACTTCAGGGGGCTCCCCTTCGGCCCGCGGAACACCAGCACGCCGCCGGGACACGTGCCCGCGAGGTGGGGGACGCCGCAGTCGTCGGTCTCTGGCAGGGTTTCGACGTGTGCTCGTAGGTCGGCGAGCACGTCGTCCGGCATCGGCACGTAGCGCTTTTCCTTGTCCTTCGGCACGGGCTTGATCACCCCGTCCTTCTGGTCGTACTGCTCGACCACCAGCAGACCGCCGTTGCGGGTGTCGATGCGGGGAATGTGCAGGCCTGCCAACTCCCCCGCGCGCAGCCCGGTCGTGACCGCCGTCCAGGTCAGCAAGGAGTTGAAGGGGGTCATGAAGCGCGTGGTGGCCTCGACCTCGGTCGGGGTGAGGTAGCGCTCCAGCCCGTCAGGCAGGTCCGGCCACGACAGGCCTTTGACCTCGTTCACGTGCAGCCGCTTGTCCTCGACGGCCGCGTTGACGGCCGCGACGAAGGTCTGCACGGCGAGCCGGATCGTCCACGGGCTGCGCGGCTTGGCCGCGCCCTCGCGCGGTTCCTTCTGCAGGCGCTTCACCCAGGTCCGGCCGCCGCGAGCCGTGATGTCCGCGAGCGCGACGTCCTCCCAGTAGGGGAGGATGTGCAGCCGCGCGGTAGATCGGTACTCGCGTTCGGTCGAGGTGGCGACCTGGTGGGAGTCCATCCACATCTCGAACCACCTGCCGAACGGGAGCTTCGCGCTGCGCGGGTCGATGGCGCCGGGCGTGCGCTGCTCGTCCTCCATGACGGCGCCGCGTCGTTCAGCTTCGGCGGCGGTGTTGAAGGTCCCTGGCACGTACCGGGTCTTCGGGCCCCCAGCCCGGTAGCACCCGCGGTACTTGCCGCTCGGGAGCTTCTGTGACCACGCCATTACGCCACCCCTAGATACCTTGTCAGGTTGAGTGCCAGGTGCACCGCCGAGACGTCGATTCCCAGGTGGCGCGCTATTTGGTACGGGTCCGTTCGGATGTCAGTCGGAATACAGGCGAAGGGCACGAGCCGTCTCGCTGTTTCGTAGAGCACTTCGTGTTCGTCGTCGTCGACCTCGTCAACGTAGCTGGGTCCGCGTTCGAGGTGGACGAGTTCGTGCATGAGCGCGGTGCAGAATAGAGGGACCGTCGCGTTTTCGTTGATCGTGATCGTTCGGGTTGGGTAGTGGACGTGCCCGGCCTGCTGTCGCGGTAGCGGCGCGCGGGCCAGATTCAGACCTCCTGGGCCCTCCATGGCGGCGTGAAGCGCGGTGATCACTGCTGTGTGTGCGGCGGTCATCGGGCTACTTTGCGCCCGCGTTGCATGGAATTTTCGCATTTGCGGAGCTTGATCGATCAGGTCTACCCCGGATAGAGCAAATCTTTGCTACAGCAGTTACGCCCTCACTGCTCCATGTGGGGGTCGGATTCAGGGGTCCATGCCGCTTCGGTTACCCGCTGTCGCGCAATAGGTGTAACGGAACCCATTTGCGCGGACGACTCCTCCGTTGTGTCAGCCTCCTGGATCTCAACCAGTCGCAGCAACTCGGCCGCGACCGTAAGGACCACCTGTCTCTGCTTCGGTCCAAGTTTTGCGTATTTTTCGGGCAGTTCGAACGGATCCAGGTCCGACTTGATGCCCGCCAAGCGCTTCAGCTTCGCGAGTGACAGGCCGAGCATGCTGGCCACCGTCTCCAGAGTGCCGAGCGTGGGCTCGGTGCGCCCGTCCAGCAGCCGTTGCGCTGTGGCGATCGGGATGCCTGCGTGTCGTGCAAACGGTCGCGGGCCGGAGATACCGCGCTCTCGGCCTACCTCGTGGAGGTAGTCACTCAGTGCACTCACAGGGTCACATCCTCGCGCTGCCGACGCCCAGCTGTCTACCGCGAGGCGAAACGGCCGGGACACTGTTTCGCACGGATTATGGACCAGTGGCCAAGCCTTGTGTGTGAACGTGCAGGTAGGGCGGTAGGTGAAGATCGTCAAACGTGGTAATTGCCGTACCGCGTTTCGCGTAGACTTGCGAAACGCGGTACGGCCGCTTACTCTTCCTGGCGTAGCCCGAGCCACTCAGGAAGGAGCCAACGTGCAGCTCCGAGAGCCGGCGAACCTGCGGTTCGCCATGGCAGACAGGAAGATCGGCGTCCGCGAGCTGGCCGATCGTGTCGTGTGCTCTCCCGGCACGATCAGCAAGCTCGCCAACGGTCACCAGGTCACGACCTCGACCCGGATCGCCGAGGCGATCGAGCGGGAGTTGAAGGTGAGCGCCGGTCTGCTCTTTATCGCGCCCACGATGTATCGCGTTTCGTTGGATGACGCGGTACGCGAAACGGTTCCGGCATGAAGTGGCTGACCATTCAGGACGCAGCCGACTACGCGCGTGAGTCGAAGGACTCGATCTACGACGCCGCCGCTGATGGATCGCTGCACTCCCACCAGCGGGTCCCACGCGGAAAGCGGCGGCTGGCGGAAGCGGCGGTCGACGCCTGGATTCGCGGCGAGGACGAGCAGGCCCAGCAACGCGCGTGCGGATGCGTCACCAGCCACCTCAGGCCGGTTCGAACTGGCTGAACGAAAGAGCCGCCTGCCGCGCCGGAGGCCCCCGGCATGGCAGGCGGCCCAGTCTCACGACTCGATCACCCAAAAGGACATACGCAAATGTCACAGCAGGATCTCACAAGTACTGCCACCACGGCGAATCCGCGCAATTCGGCGGAAGAGTCGGCGGCGGTATTCGACGCCGAGTCGACTGGTGTCGACGCCATGTCGGACCGAATCGTCGATGCCACCGAGCACGACTCGGCAGTGAACGACACGCCCGACCTCGGCACGGAGCTGGGCAGGAAGCTGAACGCGCTGGCCCTCAAGGCGGCCGTGGCAAGGCGGAACAAGGCGCGCGCCATCAAGGCCGAGCAGCAGGCAACCGCTGCGGTCGTGGCGGCGTACGGCGCGGAAGGACAGAAGCAGGCCGTTGACCCATCCGGGTCGGGTCGCACCATCTCCCAGGTCACCGTGTGGAAGGCCGGCTACAAGGCCACGGTCACCGACCCGCTGGAGCTCGAAAAGTGGGTGAAGGAGAAGTACCCCGAGAAGGTCGTGAAGAAGACGCGGATCGTTCCCGGCAACGAGGACGCCGTCATCCTCGCCCTCCGCGAGCACGCGGGGTTCCTGCTCGAAGAGCACGAGGACGTCCCCGACTACGTCCTGGCTGGGCTGCTGGCGAAGTCGGAGCAAGCCCACAAGCCGATGGGTTGGGGCGGCGAGATCGACGATGACGCCCCTCCCGGCATCAAGGTC
>DATMCA010000194.1:0-2786 GCA_035559015.1 Umezawaea sp.
TGGCCTCGACGCAGGTGCGGATCACGTTGTTGTAGACGTCCTGAGCGGTGAGCGACCAGCCGCTGGTCTGGCAGTGGGTGCGCAGCGACAGCGACTTCGGCGACCGAGGGTCGAACCGCTTGACCATCTTGGCCCACAGCAGCCGGGCCGCGCGCATCTTCGCGACCTCCATGAAGAAGTTCATGCCCACGGCCCAGAAGAACGACAGCCGCGGCGCGAACGCGTCGATGTCCAGCCCGGCCTCCCGGCCCGCGCGCAGGTACTCCACGCCGTCGGCGAGGGTGTACGCCAGCTCCAGGTCGGCGGTCGCCCCGGCCTCCTGCATGTGGTAGCCGGAGATGGAGATCGAGTTGTACTTCGGCATCCGCCGCGAGGTGTAGGAGAAGATGTCGGAGATGATCCGCATCGACTTCGCGGGCGGGTAGATGTAGGTGTTGCGGACCATGAACTCCTTGAGGATGTCGTTCTGGATGGTCCCCGCCAGCTGCTCGGGGGCGACACCCTGCTCCTCGGCCGCGACGACGTAGAGCGCCAGCACCGGCAGCACCGCGCCGTTCATCGTCATCGACACGCTCATCTTGTCCAGCGGGATGCCGTCGAACAGCTGCCGCATGTCGTAGATCGAGTCGATCGCCACGCCCGCCATGCCGACGTCACCGGCCACGCGCGGGTGGTCGGAGTCGTAGCCGCGGTGGGTGGCCAGGTCGAACGCGACCGACAGGCCCTTCTGGCCCGCCGCGAGGTTGCGGCGGTAGAAGGCGTTCGACTCCTCGGCGGTGGAGAACCCGGCGTACTGCCGGATCGTCCACGGCTGGTTCACGTACATCGTCGGGTACGGCCCGCGCAGGTACGGCGCGATGCCGGGGTAGGTGGCGAGGAAGTCGAGGCCCTCGGTGTCGGCGGCCGTGTACACCGGCTTGACCCCGATGCCCTCGGGCGTCTCCCACATCAGCGCGTCCGCGCCCTTGCCGGTCTCCTCGTGCAGCGCCCGCTGCCAGTCGTCCACCGTGGACGCCGGCGGGTCGCCCAGCGGCACGTCGGCGAAGTTCGGGATCATCACGCCACCTCCAGGGCCGCGAAGGTGCGGTCGAGGACGTCCAGCGCCGGACATCCCAGGTACACGAACTCGTCGATCTCCGCGTCGGACCTCTTGCCCGCCAGCAGGACCCGTTCGGCACCGGCCGCGCGCAGCGCTTCCGCCACCGGCACGGCGAGCTCCCCGTAGCTGGTCTCGCTGCCGCACAGGCACGCGATCCGCGCGCCGCTCTCGCGGAACCTCGCGACCACGTCGTCCACGGTCTTCGTCGCGCCCGCGTTCGGCGTGTCGATCCCGCCCGCCTGGAGCAGGTTCGCCGCGAACGACGCCCGCGCGGTGTGCGCCGCGACGGGGCCGAGCGTGGCGAGGAAGACCGTCGGCCGCGAGCCGTGCGACGCCAGGTGCGCGTCCGAGCGGTCGCGCAGCGACTCGTACGCCTGCGCGTACCGGACCACCGGCAGGCCGCCGGTCGGGTCGGCGGGGGCCGGGGGCCGTTCCACCGGCTTCTCCGCCAGGTTCGGGAACTCGCTGACACCGGTGATGGCGTCGGTGCGGTCGGCCAGGTTCGCCGACCGGGCGGCCCACGTCTCGGCGAGCTTGTCCGCGACCAGGCCGGACTTCAACCCGGCCACGATCCCGCCGGTCCGCTCGACCTCCTGGAACCAGGCCCACGCGGCGTGCGCGAGGTCGTCGGTCAGCCGCTCCACGTACCAGGAGCCACCGGCCGGGTCGATCACGCCCGCGAGCCGCGACTCCTCCAGCAGCACGGCCTGGGTGTTGCGCGCGATGCGGCGGGCGAAGTCGTCCGGCAGGCCGATGGCGGCGTCGAACGGCAGCACGGTCACCGCGTCCGCCCCGCCGAGGCCGGCGCCGAAGCAGGCGATGGTGGTGCGCAGCATGTTCACCCACGGGTCGCGGCGGGTCATCATCGCCGTCGACGTCACCGCGTGCTGGAGCTGCGGCGTCGTCGCGCCCGCGACCTCCGTGACGCGCGCCCAGAGCCGCCGGGCGGCGCGGAACTTCGCGATGGTGAGGAACTGGTCGGCGCTGGCCGCGTAGCGGAACTCCAGCTGCGCCGCGGCTTCCGCGACGGACAGGCCGGAGTCCGTGAGCGCCCGCAGGTAGGCGACGCCCGCGGCGAGCGAGGCACCCAGCTCCTGCGCGTCCGAGCCGCCCGCCTCGTGGAACGGCAGGCCGTCCACGACGACCGTGCGCAGCTCGGGGAACAGCTTCCGGGACCGGCCGACGAGGTCGAGCAGGGCGGCGAAGTCGGCCTCCGCGCCCGTGCGGGCCAGCACGCCGATCGGGTCCGCGCCCAGGTTCCCGCTCACCTCGCTCGGCAGCAGCGGCCGCTCGTCGAACACCTTCAACAGCGCGCGCCCCGCCTCGGTGAACTCGGCCCCGCCGTCCACGACGACCGGGGCCAGGTCGAGGTAGACGTCCGCGAGCACCTCGTCCAGCGCCGCTGCGGGCAGGCCTGCCGAGCCGACCTTGAGCCACAGCGAGCTGACGCCGTTGAGCAGGTCGCCCATCACCGCGTTCCTCGCCACCGCGGGGTCGGGGTGCGCGTGGAGCTGGCGGACCAGCCACCCGCCGTCGACGGCGCCGTCCGGCTTCCCGCCGCGCACGTACGGCGCGACACCGGGGAAACCGCTCGGCGGAGCGACGTCCTCCGCGGTGTACAACGGGGCGATGGGGATGCCGTCGTAGGTTGTCGAGACCAGGGACTCGAACGGGGCTCCTGATTTCT
>DATMCA010000195.1:0-4883 GCA_035559015.1 Umezawaea sp.
CACCGCCGTGAGCGAGGAGAAGCCGAGTTCGCGGAACGCCCGGTCGGCCTCGATGCCGCCCGCGTTGGCATGGCCGAGCACCGCGGCGACCTGCTCGCGCACCAGGTCCAGCAGCACGCGGTCGCGGTCGGCCTCCGGCAGTGCCAGGAGCTTCGTCCGCAACGCGCTGTCGCCGTCGGAGGTCTCGGCGGTGAGCGCCTTCCGCACCTCCGGCAGGTCCGCGATGAGCGGGCTCGGCCGGGCGGCGGTGAACAGGGCCGCGAAGCGGTCCCACTCGACGTCGGCGACGGTGACGGTGACGGTGGTGTCGCCGGACTCGACGGCCTGCCGCAGCGCGGCGACCGCCCGTTCCGGCCGCAGGGCGGGAAGTCCGCTGCGGCGCAGCACGTCGTCCTGCTCGCCACCGGCCCACGGGCCCCAGGCCACCGACAGTCCGGCGAGCCCACGGGCCCGGCGCTGCTCGGCCAGCGCGTCCAGGAACGCGCTGCCCGCCGCGTAGGCGGCCTGGTTGGCGCTGCCCCAGACACCGGCCGTGGACGAGAAGACCACGAACGCGTCCAGCGGGGTGTCGCCGAGCAGGTCGTCCAGGTGCGCCGCGCCCATGATCTTGGCGGACAGCACCGCGGAGAACCCGTCGAGGTCGTTGTCCCGCAACGGGGTCGACTGGCTGACCTCGACCGCGTGGACCACGGCGTTCGGCGCGTGCTGGTCGACCACCACGGCGGCCTGGTCGCGGTCGGCCACGTCGCAGTGCACGACGGTGGTCCGCACGCCGAGGCCCGCCAGTTCGGTCAGCAGGTCACCGGCTTCGGGGGCGTCCGGCCCGGCCGTGAGCACCAGGTGTTCGGCTCCCGCGCCGGCCAACCAGCGGGCGACCTGCCCGCCGAGCGCGCCGGTCCCGCCGGTCACCAGGACCGTGCCGCGCGGCGTCCACGGACCGGTGGACGGCCCGGCGGGCGCGTGCGCCAGCCTGCGGGCCACGACACCGGAGTCGCGGATGGCGACCTGGTCCTCCGTGCCGGCGAGGACGCCGACGAGGTGGTCGAGCACGGCGCCGTCGAGTGCTTCGGGCAGGTCGATCAGGCCGCCCCAGCGGTCGGGGTGCTCCAGTGCGGCGACCACGCCCAGGCCCCAGATCTGGGCCTGCGCGGGGCTGAGCACCGGGTCGGCCGCGCCGGTGGACACCGCGCTGCGGGTCGCCGCCCACAGCGGGGCGCCGATCTCGGCGTCACCGAGGGCCTGCACCAGCACCAGCGTGTCGGTGACGCTGTCGGACAGCGACAGCACGCCGTCGACCGCGTCGACGTTCGCCAGTGCGGCGGCCAGTGCGGTCCGGTCGTCGGAACTGCCGACCGTGACGACGTCGAGGCCGCGCTGCCCGAGACCGGTGGCCAGCTCGGATTCCTCGACCCCGGCCGGGGTGACGACCAGCCAGCGGCCGGTGGCCGTCGGACCGCCGTCGGCGACCGGCGTCCACTCGACGCGGTAGCGCAGGGCGTCCGTGCCGGGGTTCTCGTCGGAGGCGAGCCAGAAGCGCTCGCGCTGGAACGGGTAGGTGGGCAGGTCGATCCGGCGGGCACCGGAACCCGCGAAGAACGGCGTCCAGTCGACCGGCACACCACGCACGTGCAGCGCGGCCAGCGCGGAGAGGATCGCGGCGACCTCGGGCTTGTCGGCCCGCTGCGACGGCACCATCACGGCATCCACCATCGCGGTGAGGACCGCGTCCGGGCCCAACTCCAGGAACGTCGTGACACCGGCGGTTTCGAGGGTGCGCACGGCGTGGGCGAAGCGGACGGTGTCGCGGACGTGGTGGACCCAGTAGTCGACCGAGGTGAGTTCCTCGGTGGTGGCGAGTTCTCCGGTCAGCGTGGACACGATCGGGATGCGCGGCGCGGAGAACGTCAGCTCCTTCGCCACCACGCGGAACTCCTCCAGCATGGCGTCCATGCGCGGCGAGTGGAACGCGTGGGACACGCTGAGCCGCTTGGACTTCCGGTCGCCGAAGTGCGCGATCACCCGCTGCACGGCGTCCTCGTCACCGGCCACGACGACCGATGACGGCCCGTTGACGGCGGCGAGCGAGACCCGGTCGTCGAGGTGCTCCAGCACTTCGGCTTCGGTGGCCTGCAAGGCGACCATCGCGCCACCGGTCGGCAGGGCCTGCATGAGCCGACCGCGAGCGCCGACGAGCGTGGCCGCGTCGTCCAGCGACAGCACGCCGGACACGTGAGCCGCGGCGAGTTCGCCGATGGAGTGGCCCGCCAGGAAGTCGGGCTTGACGCCCCACGACTCGGTGAGCCGGAACAGCGCCACCTCGATCGCGAACAGCGCGGGCTGCGTGTAGCCGGTCTGGTTCAGCAGGTCGGCGTCCTCGCCGAACACGACATCGCGGAGGGGCAGGTCGAACCGGGCGCACACGGCGTCGAACGCGTCGGCGAACGCCGGGAACGCCTCGTACAGCTCACGGCCCATGCCGAGCCGCTGCGAACCCTGTCCGGTGAACAGGAACGCGAGCCTGCCGGTCGCGGTCGACCCGCGCACCACCTCGGGTGCTCCGGTGCCACCCGCCACGGCCGTGAGACCGCGCTCCAGCTCGTCGGGACCACCGGCGATGATCACCGCACGGTGCTCCAGGCCCGCGCGGCCGGTGGCCAGCGTGAGACCGATGTCGACCAGGTCGGCGTCCACCTTCATCAGGCGGGAAGCCTGGTCGCGCAGGGCCGCCGGGGTCTTGGCCGACAGCAGCACCGGCACCACGGGCACTGCGGCCCGCATGACCTCCGGCTCGACCGGCGCCTGCTCCAGGATGGCGTGGGCGTTGGTGCCGCTCATGCCGAACGACGACACGCCGACCCGGCGGACGCGATCGGTGACCGGCCACTCGACCGTCTCGGTGGCCAGTTCGACCGCTCCGGAGGTCCAGTCGACCTGCGCGGACGGCTCGTCGACGTGCAGGGTCTTGGGCACGATCCCGTGCCGCATCGCCAGGACGGACTTGATGATCGCGGCGACACCGGCGGCGGCCTGCGTGTGGCCGATGTTGGACTTGACGGAACCCAGCAGCAGCGGGGTTTCCCGGTTCTGACCGTAGGTCGCGAGAAGAGCCTGGGCCTCGATCGGGTCGCCCAACGCGGTGCCGGTGCCGTGGGCTTCGACAACGTCCACTTCGGACGGTGCCAGGCCCGCGCGGTCCAGCGCCCGGCGGATGACCCGCTGCTGCGACGGACCGTTCGGGGCAGTGAGACCGTTCGAAGCGCCGTCCTGGTTCACGGCCGTACCACGAACGACGGCGAGGACCTGGTGGCCGTTGCGCTGGGCGTCGGACAGCCGCTCCACCAGGAGCATTCCGATCCCCTCGCCCCACGCGGTGCCGTCGGCGCCGGAGGCGAACGCCTTGCAGCGCCCGTCCACGGCCAGACCGCGGTTGCGGGAGAAGTCGATGAACGCGCCCGGCGAGGACATGATCGTCACACCACCGGCCAGGGCCAGGTCGCACTCGCCGTTGCGGAGGGCCTGCACGGCGAGGTGCAGGGCCACCAGCGAGGACGAACAGGCCGTGTCGACCGTGACGGCCGGACCTTCCAGGCCGAACGTGTAGGAGATGCGGCCGGAGAACACGCTGGCCGCGTTGCCGGTGCCGAAGAAGCCCTCCAGCTCGCTGGGCAGCGAGGTGAGCGCGGCGCCGTAGTCCTGGCCGTTGGTGCCCGCGAAGACGCCGACCTGCGCGCCGCGCACGGAGACCGGGTCGATCCCGGCCCGCTCGAACGCCTCCCACGACGTCTCCAGCAGCAACCGCTGCTGCGGGTCCATCGCCAGCGCCTCACGTGGCGAGATCCCGAAGAACGCCGGGTCGAACTCCCCCGCCTCGTGCAGGAACGCGCCCTCACGGGCGTAGGACTTGCCCGCCGCGTCGGGGTCCGGGTCGTACAGGTCGAGGTCCCAGCCGCGGTCGGTCGGGAACCCGGTCACCGCGTCCCGGCCCTCGACGAGCAGGGTCCACAGGTCTTCCGGCGACGACACGCCACCGGCGAAGCGGCACGACATGGCCACGATCGCGATCGGGTCGTCGGCCGCAGCGGCGCTGACCGGGGTCAGTGCGACCGGGCGGGATCCGACGAGTTCGGTGCGCAGGTGCGCGGCGAGAGCGGCCGGGTTCGGGTAGTCGAACACCAGCGTCGCGGGCAGGCCGAGCCCGGTCGCGGTGACGAGGCTGTTGCGCAGCTCGACGGCGGTCAGCGAGTCGAAACCCAGTTCCTTGAACGCCCGGTCCGGGCGGACGGCGTCGGCGGACGCGTGACCGAGCGCGGAGGCGACCTGCGCGCACACCAGTTCCACCAGGGCGTGGGACTGCTCGGCTTCCGGCAGCGCCGCGATCCGGCGGGCCAGCGACGACTCCTCGGTGACCGGAACGGGCTTCTCGGTGATCTCCGGGAGTTCGGCGAGCAGCGGGCTGGGGCGGGCGGCGGTGAAGACCGGCGCGAACCGGGTCCAGTCGACGTCGGCGACGGTGATCGTCGTGTCGTCGGCGCGGATCGCCTGGCGCAGCGCGGTGATCGCGGGAGCGGTCGCCATGCCCACCACACCACGGCGGCGCAGCTGCTCGGCGGCGTCACCCTCGACGGCCATGCCCGCGTCGGCCCACGGACCCCAGGAGACCGCGAGCGCGGTCAGCCCGCGGGCTCGGCGGGACTCGGCGAGCGCGTCCAGGTGGGCGTTGGCGGAGGCGTAGGCGGACTGGCCGCCGCTGCCCCAGATGCCCGCGATGGAGGAGAACAGGACGAACGCGTCGACGTCGCCGACCAGCTCGTCCAGGTGCTGGGCACCGGAGACCTTGCCCGCCAACACCTGCGCGAACGTGTCGAGCTGATGTCCCTCCACCG
>DATMCA010000196.1:0-13028 GCA_035559015.1 Umezawaea sp.
TTGGCCAGGTCTTGTCCCGGTTGTGTGGTGCGTCTGCGGGTGGGGTGGCGGCCGTGTTGGGTACTCCGGTGCGCCGGTTGGGTGAGTGCGGGTTCTGAGACATGTTGCCGGCTACCAGGGGGAACGGTCCACAGCGGACAGGTTTCGTGCGTCTGCCCTGGTCATGCTGGGCCTTGGCTTGTCGACGCCGTGTCGATTCCACCGTTGCCGCCGCACTGATCGGTGCTTTCAGGGGTAGGGGGCGCTAGGGGACTGGTCAGGGGTTTCCTGTCGCAACATCGTAATAATACCCTTGTCCCAGTTGGACGTGGTGGAGAGCTTGCTCTTCAGCAGTAACCCTCAGCAGGGCAGTGCATTCACGAATTACTTCTTGCTGCGAGAGCGCGCTGTGTCGTGCTCGTCCGCGGCCCCGTGAGCAAGAGGAAGGAGGAGTGCGCAGATGACCGCGAAACTCTTCTCGACCGACTCGGTGCTGACATTTCCCGAGTTCGAGCAGAACGCCCTGCGCGTGGCCGACGTGTTGGGTGAGAACGGTATCGGTCACGGCTGTCGGGTGATGCTGAAAGCGGGCAACTCGGCCGGGTGGGTGGTGACGCTGCTCGCGTTGATGCACGTGGGGGCGTCGATCGTGATGGTGGACAGCCAGGAGCGGGCCGATCAGACGCGGAAGATCGCGGATCAGGCCGGGGTGAAGATGTGCCTGGTCGACGAGGACGCGCCGTTGGACGCGGAGGAGTCCAGCATCTTCATCTACGAGCTGCTGGTGGCCGCGGCCAACCGGACGCCGTTGCGGGACAGGCTGGACTTCTCCGAGTGGTGTGAGCGGCCCGACGGGCTGATCATGTGGTCGTCCGGATCCACCGGGACCCCCAAGGGGATCGTGAAGTCCGGCGGGAAGTTCCTGGAGAACCTGCGGCGCAACGCCGCCCAGGTCGGCCACCGCCAGGGCGACGTGCTGATGCCGCTGCTGCCGTTCTCCCACCAGTACGGGCTCTCCATGGTGCTGATCGCGTGGCAGGAGCGCTGCTCGCTGGTGATCGCGCCCTACCGGCGCATCGACCGCGCGCTGGTCATGGCCGGCCAGACCGGTGTCACGGTCATGGACGCCACCCCCTCCACCTACCGCAGCCTGCTCAACATCGTGGAGAAGCGGCCCGAGGCCGGGCTGAACGTCGACACGGTGCGGATGTTCTGCAGCGGTGCGGCGCCGCTCGACCCGTCGCTCACGAAGGCCTACGTCGGCAAGTTCGGGCTGCCGCTGCTGGACAGCTACGGCAGCACGGAGATGGGCAACGTCTCGTTCGCCACCCCGGACAACCCCGTCGCGACCGGCAAGGCCATGGAGGGCCTGGAGATCAAGGTCGTCGACGACGAAGGGCACGAGGTCGGGGTCGACGAGATCGGTGAGGTGCTGGTCAACACGCCCGACGTGATGGAGGGCTACCTCGCCGAGGACGGCACGCTGGTGCCGCACACGCGGCAGTGGTTCCAGACCGGGGACTTCGGGAAGCTCGACGCCGAGGGGAACCTGTCGGTGTTCGGGCGGAAGTTCGCCGTGACGCGGATGGGCTACACGCTCTACCCGGAGATCATCGAGCGCAAGGTCGCCGAGAAGGGCTGCTCCGCGAAGGTCGTGTCGGTGCCGGACGAGCGGCGCGGGTGCCAGCTGGTGTTCTTCGTCGAGGACGCGCTGGACCGCGAGCCGCACTTCTGGCGTGAGCTGATCGGCGAGCTGCTGCCGGTGTACGAGCGGCCGAACCGGGTGCACGTGCTGGAGAACTTCCCCCTCAACCGCAACGGCAAGCCCGATCGGCTGCACCTGGAGCAGCTGGCGCTGGCCGAGGTGCCCGACGGCGCGAGCGTCTGAGGAAGAACGGGGAACCAACCGACATGGAGAACACGCAGAGCGCCCCGCAGGAGACACCGGCAGAACAGGGGCTCACCGCGATCGTGTTCCCCGGCATGGGACCGTGCAACTTCGCCGACGTCGGCAAGTACATGGTGCTGGACCGCTACGCCCGTCGGCGGCTCGCCGCCGCCGACGAGGCGCTGGGCTACTCGGTGCTGCAACGCTTCCGCGCCACCGACCACGAGTACTCCGAGGCCACGCAGATCGCGTTCCTGATCAACTCCGTCGCGCTGGCGGACCGGGCCGTGGACGCGATGGGACTCGAACCGGACCTGTGCGTGGGGCCCAGCTTCGGGCAGAAGGCGGCGACCGCGTTCGTCGACTCGTTGCCGTTCGGGGACGTGGTGCGGATGACCGCGGAACTGGCGCGGTGCGAGGAGGAGTTCTTCGCCGCCGAGTACTCCGACGTGATCACGCAGTCGTTCGTCCGCACGTCCGAGGAGCGGACCAAGGAGATCCTCGCGGAGATGGAGGCCCGCGGCGAGTGGTACGAGATCTCCGGCTACCTGGACGACGACTTCTACTTCGTCTCGGTGCGCGAGTCCTCATTGGACTTCTTCAAGCAGCGCATCAGGGACGCGGGCGGGTACTCGATGTACTCGATGCGCCCACCGGTGCACGCGAGGGCGTTCTCAGCCCTGCGCCGCAAGGCCGAGGACGAGGTCTTCAGCCGCTACGACATCGCCGCGCCGCGGCTCCCGGTGATCGCCGACCAGAACGGCACGACGGTCACGGACGCGGAAGCCATGCGCACGATGCTGCTCGACACGTTCGACCGGCCCATCAACTGGCCGGACGTGGTCTCCGCGCTGCGTCGCGGGGGCGTCACCGACCTGTGGTTCACCGGTGCCGACAACCTGTTCCACCGGCTGGACTGCACGACCAAGAACTTCCGAGTGACGGCCGTGACCCCCAAAACCGCGCTGCGTCCGGAGAAGTAAGAAGAAGCGAGGAGTGCTGATGATCGACCAGGAATGGCCGCACCGGTTTCGCTCGACGATCAACCCCCCGCGCGAGCCGGGCCCCATCGACCTGCGCCGGAACTACGCGCAGCCCGCCTACACGGGCATCGGGACGTTCATGAACGTCCCGATCTGCCTCGACCAGGCGGACCTGCGCGCGGGCGAGGTGGACGTGGCGGTCATGGGCGTGCCGCTCGACCAGTCCGTCGGTCACCGCGGTGCGGCCTTCGGGCCACGGGCGATCCGCACCGAGGAGCGCTACCTCTTCAACAACTACGAGGACTTCGTCCACTCCGCCACCAGGGTCCGGCCGTTCCAGCTGCTCAAGGTCGTCGACTACGGCGACGCCCCGGTCGACACCTTCAGCAACGACCGGTCGATGCCCCCGATCCGCGAGATGGTCAAGGAGATCGCCGAGGCCGGCGCGGTCCCGATCGTCCTGGGAGGCGACCACACGCTGCTGTGGCCCAGCGCGGCCGCGCTCAACGAGGTCCACGGTCCGGGCAGCGTCGCCGTGGTCCACTTCGACGCGCACCCGGACTGCCACGCCGAGGTCCACGGCAACAAGGTCAGCCACACCACGCCCATCTACCGGCTCATCGAGGACGAGAAGTTCCCCGGCTCCAACATCATCCAGATGGGCCTGCGCAGCCCGTCGGCGCCGGACGACGAGCAGTTCAACTGGATGCGCAGGCAGGGCATGAAGTCGCACTTCATGGCCGAGGTCGAGCGCGTCGGCATCGACGCCGTCATCGACAAGCTCATCGCCGACGTGGCCCACGTGCCGAACGTCTACCTGTCGCTCGACATCGACGTCCTCGACCCGGCCTACGCGCCCGGCACCGGCACCCCCGAACCCGGTGGCCTCACCACCCGCGAGCTGTTCCCGGCCCTGCGCAGGCTCGCGCACGAGACGAACGTCGTGGGGATGGACGTGGTCGAGGTGGCCCCGCACATCGACCCCGGCTACTCCACCGCCCTGAACGCCCGGCGCGCCGTGCTGGAAGTCCTGACCGGCCTGGCCATGCGCCGCATGCAGATCTCCAGCAGCAACTACGTGAACCCGATCGTCTCCGGTCAGGTCAAGTTCCCGATGCGGTGACCGTCGACCCACGACGATGAAAGGCGACAGCCGTGAGAGTTCTGAGCAGCATCACCGGCTCCCAGGGGCACGCGCGGGACATGCTCCCGCTGATCCGGGCCATGGCGGACGCCGGCCACGACGTCCTGGTGGCCCTGCCGCCCTCGCTGGCGCACATCTACGAGGTCGAACGCGTGCGCGTGGCGGCCGTGCTCCCCGAGATGCACGACTCGATCATGGCGGTGGTGAAGGAGGGGACCGAGAAGCGCATCCGGGAGGCGGCGGAGACCGGTCGGCCGGTCGCGCCGCCGCCCGAGCTGACGGCGTTCGACGAGATGCTCGTGATGGCGGGCGGACCGCACATCACGCCCACCTACCACGCGATCATGGCCCTGGCGCTGGACTTCAAGCCGAACCTGGTCGTCCGCGACTCCGCCGAGATCGCCGCCACCCTGGTCGCCGAGCAGTTGGGGCTGCGCTACATCTGCGGCCCGTCCGGCGCCGGTGACATGGTCGACCCGGTCCGCCTGGTCGACCTGCTCAACGAGCGGCGCGCGGAGATCGGCATCCCCGCCGCCCACGACCCCGCCGCCCTGTACCGCTACGGGCGGTTCGACTCCGTGCCGGAGCGGTACGGCTTCGCCGCGTTCGACGTCCCCTACGCGATCCGGTACCGGCAGTCGCCGATCGTCGCGAGAGATGAGGTGCTGAGTCGGGAGATCACCGACCTGCCGACGGACAAGCCCCTCGTCGCCGCGGCCATGGGCACCGTCCTGCTCCAGCTGCGCGAGTTCTTCCAGTTCGGCCCGCCACAGGCCGAAGACCCGTCCAAGGTCCTGCTGCAAGCCATCGCGGGTGGCCTCTCCTCCCTCGACTGCTACGCCGTCCTCGCCACGGGCGGCCTGTCGATGGAGGGCATCGAGGTGGGCGACAACGTCCTCGTCGTGGAGCGCATGGCCCAGCCGCTGCTCCTGCAGTGCGCGGACCTGTTCCTGACCCACGGTGGTTACAACAGCATCCGCGAATCGATGTTCGGCGGCACGCCCATGGCCGTGCTGCCGCAGTTCGGCGACCAGCCGTTCCACGCCGACCTCCTGCAGAAGATGAACCTCGGACGGGTCGTCCCGGAGACCACCGCGCGGTCCGTCCACGACACCTGCCGGACCGTCCTCGACGACCCGGCCATCACCCAGGAGGTGCGCCGAGCCCACCGCGAGATGCTCGCGCTGCCGAGCGTCGACACCGTCGTGCCCCACCTGGAGTCCCTGGCCCTGCCCTAGCGGACTTCGACCGGAACGCCGGTACTCCCGGAACGGGGGTGCCGGCGTTCCGGCGTGTGCGGGGCGTTCCGATCCGGTGTGGAGGGACACTGGGCGGGTGGACTACGTCGGCCGGGTGCCCGCTCCGCCGCTCGACCGGTTCATCGACGACGTGTACTGCCTGACCGGGGTACCGCGCCACCGCCTGGTGACCGTCCCGCCGATGCCGTCGGCGCACCTGTTCGTCAACCTGGGCGACCCCGTCCGGCTGTGGGACTCCGACCCGTCGGTGCCGCCCGAGGTGTTCGCCGACGGGTGGTTCATGGGCGTGTGGACCAGGCGGTTCCTCGTCGAGTACCCGGCGCGGGTGCGGCTCGTCGGAGTGCACTTCAAGCCGTGGGGGGTGTCGCCGTTCGTCGACGTGCCCGCGTCCGAGCTGCGGGACCGGTGGGTGCCGGTCGACGCCGTCTGGCTGCGGTCGTCGGACCGGATCCGCGACCGGGTCGGAGAACTCGCTTCGCCGTCCGAGGCGCTGCGGGTGCTGGAGGAGGAACTCCGATCGCGGCTCGCCGACGTGCCGCCGCGCGGTCTCGGCTTGGTCGTGCACACGGGCGGGCGGCTGGAGACCTCCCACGGCGTGGTCCCGGTCGGCGCGCTGACGGACGACGCCGGGGTGAGCGCCAACCACCTGGCCGCGCAGTTCAAGTCCCACGTCGGCGTCACGCCGAAGCGGGTGGCGCGGATCTACCGCTTCGCGCGGCTCATCCTGTCCGTGGACGCCGCGGGGCCGGTCGACTGGGCGGTGCTCGCCCACGCGGCGGGCTACTTCGACCAGGCCCACCTCGGCAACGAGTTCAAGGACTTCACCGGCCACACCCCGACGGAGTTCCTGGCCCTGCGGCGCCGGTACCCCGCCGAACCGTCGTTCCCGCCCTTTCCCGCCGAGTGATTTTCTCCAAGCCGGCTCGCGCTCGGGACGGCAGGATCGAGGCCAACGCACGAGACACGAGGAGAACCCGTGGGCACGGTGGTCATGCACAACGTGGTGTCGCTGGACGGCTTCATCGCCGACGAGGAGGACGCGGTCGGGCCGCTCCACGACTGGTACTTCTCCGGGGACACCCCGATCACCGCGGACGAGGACCCCGATTACGACCACTCCGGGACCGGGAGCCGCTTCAAGGTCTCCCGCGCGTCGGCCGAGTACGTCCGGTCGACGTGGGCGTCGATCGGCGTGATCGTGATGGGCCGCACGCTGTTCGACCTGGTGAACGGCTGGGAGGGCAGTCCGCCCGCTGGTGACCACGTGGTCGTGGTGTCCCACCGGCCGAAGCCCGAGGGCTGGCACCCCGAGGCGTCCTACCACTTCGTCGACGGCGTCGTGGCGGCCGTCGCCAAGGCCCAGGAGCTGGCCGGGGAGCGGACCATCGCGGTGAACGCGGGCGACGTGGGCGGCCAGATCCTCGCCGCGGGCCTCGTCGACGAGGTGGCGATGGACGTGGTCCCGGTGGTGTTCGGATCGGGCAAGCGCTTTTTCGGGGGAATCGACGGGCAGGTCCTGCTGGAGGATCCCGATGTCGTGATCCGGGGCGACCGGGTGCTGCACTTGAAGTTCGCCGTGCGCCGATAACGCGAAAAGCGCTGGAGCGGAATTCCGCTCCAGCGCTCTTCGGGGGTGTCACCGATTACTTGACGATCACCAGACTCGCGATGAACTCGCCGTTGACCTCGAGCGGTCGTGCCTACTTCAGGTGCCTGCCCGCGCCCACGGGCTGCTGCACGGGGAGCCGGTTCGTGGGGGGCTCGGGATCGTCGTCCTCCACGTCGCCGCCCTCGTGGATGGCGAGCTTCTCCTGGATCCGCTTGAGCGGGCCGGGGGCCCACCAGGCGGCGTTGCCCATCAGCTTCAGCACCGCGGGCACCAGGATCATCCGGACGATGGTGGCGTCGAGCACCAGCGCCAGGATCATGCCCACGCCGACGAAGCGCATCATGGCCACCTGGGAGAACGCGAAGGCGCCCGTGACCAGGATGAGCAGGATGGCCGCCGCGGTGATGACGCGGCCCGTCTTCGCCAGGCCGGTGCTGATGGCCTCCTCGTTGGACGCGCCGCGGTTCTTCGCCTCCACCATGCGGGACAGGAGGAACACCTCGTAGTCCGTCGACAGGCCCAGGATCATCGCGACCATCAGGACGACGATGCCCGAGTCCAACGGCGAGGGCGTGATCCCCAGCAGGGACGCCAGGTGCCCGTCGTAGAAGATCCACGTCAGGACGCCGAACGTGGCCGAGAGGCTCAGCGCGCTCATCACGATCGCCTTGACGGGCAGCAGCACCGAGCCGAACGCCAGGAACATCAGGATGAACGTGGCCATGATGAACAGCAGGGCCATCCACGGGAGCTTCGAGCCGATGGCGGCGAGGCTGTCCACGTTGACCGCGGTGGAGCCGCCGACGAGCACCTCGGTGGCGCCCAGCGGGGGCGTCACCTCGCGCACGTCCTTCATCGCCTGCTTGGACTCGTCGCTCAGCGCGTCACCGTCCAGGGTGGCCGACAGCAGCCAGACGTTGTCCTTGGGGTCCAGCGCCAACGCGGCCGTGCCGATGCCGGGGACGTCCCCGACCCGCTGGGCGAACCGGGCCACGGCCTCCTGGCTGGTGTTGCCCTTCACGACGATGTCGAGCCCGGTCTTCGCGATCTCGGGGAAGTCCTTGTTCATCGTCTCCACGGCGACGCGGGACTCGTTGCCGATCGGCAGCACCTTCTCGGTGGCCTCGCCGAACTTCACGTCGAGGAACGGGGCGCCGAGCGCCAGCAGCGCGGCCACGATCGGGATCGCGAACAGCAGCGGCTTCTTCATCACCTTCTGGCCGAGCTTCGCCCAGCCGCCGCCGTGCTCGCTCTTCGCCATGCGCTTGCGCCACGGCATCGCCAGCTTGTCGACGCGGTGGCCCAGGATGCCGAGCAGCGCGGGCAGCAGCGTCAACGAGACGAGCGCGGCCACGGCCACCGCGGACATGCCGCCGTAGCCCAGGGACTTGAGGAAGCTCTGCGGGAACAGCAGCAGACCGGCGAGCGCGATCACGAGCAGCGTCGCGGAGAACACGACGGTGCGGCCCGCGGAGCCGACGGTGCGCTGCACGGCCTGCTCGGGTGTGCGACCGGCGGCCAACTCCTCCCGGAACCGGCCCACGATGAACAACCCGTAGTCGATCGCCATGCCGAGGCCGAGGAGGCTGGCGACGTTGATGGCGAACGAGTTCACGTCGGTGCCCAGCGAGATCGCGTGCAGCAGGGCCAGCGAGCCCATGATCGCCAGGCCGCCGACGAGCACGGGCAGCGACGCGGCGACGACGCCGCCGAAGATGACCACCAGCAGGATGAGCACGATCGGCATCGACACGGTCTCGGCGCGGACCAGGTCGGCGCCGGACATCTCGCTGATCGTCTTCTGGATCGGGATCTGGCCCGCGAACTGCGTCTCCAGGCCGTCCAGCGTCAACTGGTCGGAGATCTTGGCGAAGTCCTTGAGCTGGGTGTTCGAGTCGGAGGCCTGGAGCGTGATCGCCACCAGCGCCTTCGACTTGTCGGCCGTGCCGAACGGGTTGGGCTGGGGGAGGTTGTAGTAGGACGCGACGGTCTTGACCGCGTCCGTCGGCAGCCCGGCCAGCGCGGTCTCGATCCGCGTCTTGATCACGGGCGTGTCGATGGTGCTGCCGGACGGCGCGGTGTACATCACCACGACGTCACCGCCCTGGCGGCCGAAGGTGTCCTCGACGAGCTTCGTGGCCCTGGCGGACTCGCTCGTGGGGTCGCCGAAACCACCCTCACTGAGCCGGTCGAATACCCCGAGTCCCCACATTCCGCCCATCACGGTCAGCACCAAGGTGGCGATCATCACCACCCAGCGGCGGTGGTACGCAAGTGAACCCCACTTCGCGAACAAGGTCGTCCTCCTACTGTGGTGGGCTATTTCATGCCCATGTCGACGGGTTTTGCACGGTGTTTACCGAGAGAACACACAGATAAGTGCCGAGCGGCTGCGCCGCTGGTGACGAGCCGTTTGACGACTACCCGCCGGTCCATCTGGTGGAAATTCCGCGGCTGCCCCGCGCGGGCAAGGTATAAATGGGTTCATGCCGGGCGAACTCGTTGCTCCACCGACAAGAGCCGTGACGCTCGAAGAAGTCGCCCGAGTGGCGGGTGTTTCGCGTGCAACCGTTTCGAGGGTGGTCAACCGCGTGCCCACGGTGGACAGTTCGATACGGGAGACCGTGCAGCAGGCGATCGACGCGACCGGCTACCGGCCGAACCTGGCGGCCCGCTCGCTGGTCACCCGCCGGGCGGGCTCGGTGGCGCTGGTGCTGCCGAACGAGGTCCGCATCTTCGGCGACCCGTTCTTCGGCAGGGTGGTGGAGGGCGTCATGGGCGTCGTCCAGCCGCTCGGCGTGCACCTGGTCGTGACGCTGGCCGGGTCGTCCACCCACGAGCACCTGGTCGCCGACCTGCGGCAGGGCAGGCTCGACGGCGCGATACTGATCCACACGCACACCGGCGACCCGCTGCCGTCGATGCTCGCGAACATGCGGCTGCCCGTCGTGCTGTCCGGCAGGCCCATGGGCCGACTCCGGATCAGCCACGTCGACGTGGACCAGGCCGCGGGCGCGCGCCTCGCGGCCGAGCACCTCGTCGGCCTCGGCAGGCGCCGGATCGCGACGATCGCCGGCCCGCTCGACAACCCCGCCGCCATCGACCGGCTGGAGGGCTTCCGCGCCGCCATGGCCGACCTCGGCACGGTCGACGTGCCCTTCGTCGAAGGTGATTTCAGCTCCGAGTCCGGTGCGCGCTCGGCTGAACGGCTGCTCGCCGAGCACCCGGACCTGGACGGCCTGTTCGTGGCGTCCGACCTGATGGCGCACGGTGCCCTGCCCGTGCTGCGCCGGGCGGGCCGCCGCGTTCCCGAGGACGTCTCCGTCGTCGGGTTCGACGACAGCAGTTCCGCGCTCGTCTGCGATCCGCCGTTGACCACGGTTCGGCAGCCCGTGGAGGACATGGCGGCCGAAATGGTCCGCCTGCTGCTCGACCACATCGACCGGCCGAACCGGCCCGTCAGTTCCGTGGTGTTCGCGCCGACCTTCGTGGTCCGCCAATCCGCCTGAACGCATTCGGCTCTCGCCGGTGCTCTGCGACCGCATCACTGCATCGCCTCCGTCCGCGATGTCGGCGATCGCGCCCACCCATTCCCGGAATACCGGTGGTGGCTGCGCGATGGTCCGGACCCTTCGTACCGTAACACCGTTTTGGGCGATGTCGGCCGGGACTAGGGGTTACTTCGACGTGAATCAGGGGTGCCTGTTCAGGGGGTGCTAGGGGTTGCGCTCCCGCAGGTAGGAGGAGTAGGTCGACCGGCGGCGGTCGATTCCCAGTCTCTCGGCTGAACGGAGCAATGAACACCCCAGACCCATATCCAGCGGCGATATACCGTAGGGGAGTGTTAGGGGTTGTTCTACGTCACATTCCGTCGATACGGTGATTGAACCTGGAGCGCATATCGAGTATGACGGTATACGCGATACACAGCAGGAGTCGCCATGGAACACGCAACCACCGAGGTGGCCGTCGCGAATGCTTCTCACGACGACATCGTCGAGAAGTTCTGCATTCCTCCGCGTGAATGGTGGACCGCCGAAGGTGAAAGCCTCGAACCCACCATCATGCGCGGTCTCGACTGATAGCTTCCGACACAACGACGAAAGGGGCCCAACGATGACCCAGGTCGACACGTCCGTGGCTCGCCTCGCCACCACCGTCCGCGGCACCGGGCCCGCCGTGGTCCTCGCGCACGGCGCCGGGGGCACGGTCCAGGCGAACTTCGGGCCTCTGCTCGCTCCGCTGTCCCGGTCGCTCAAGGTCATCGGGGCCGACCTCCCCGGTTCCGGCGCGACCCCCCGCTCGTCGGGCCCCCTCGACCTGGACGACCTGGCCGACCGGCTGGTCGCCTCGGCGGTGCACGAGGGCGCGGAGAAGTTCACCGTCGTGGGCTACTCGCTGGGCTGCGCCACTGCGGTCCGCGCCGCCGTCCGACACCCCGACCGCGTCACCGGCCTGGTCCTGACCTCGGGTTTCGCGTCGCTCGACGAGACGACCAGGGCCAAAGTCCAGCGCTGGCGCACCCTCGCGGACGGCGACCGGACCGCGCTCGCCCGGTACGTCACGTCGGTGATGCTCGGCAAGGCCTACCTGTCGCGGATGAGCCACGACCAGCGCGAGGGCTTCATCGAACTGGTCGCGCTCACCACGCCGAGCGGCCTGCTGGAGCAGGTCGACCTGGTGCTGGGCATCGACGTCACCGCCGACCTGGCGAACGTCGCCGTGCCCGCGCTGGTCATCGGCACCGTCCAGGACCAGCTCATCTCCCCCGAGCTGACCAAGGCGCTCGCGGACGGCATCCCCGGCGCCCGCTACACCACCCTCGACTCGGGCCACGCCCCCGCGCTGGAGAGCGCCGGAGCCTGGGCCCGGCTGATCGAAGACTTCACCCGCTAGCCGTCGCGAGTCCCCCCGCTCCGACGCACCGTGTCCCTCACCCGGACACCGCGAACCCCCGCCCGGACTTCCCCAGGGCGGGGGTTTCGCGTTCGTCAGTCCAGGTAGACCTGGTAGGACATGAGCTGCCCGGCCTTGACCCGGTACTCGGGGAAGTCCCGGTTGAACGTCTGCTCGATCCCCAGCACCCGTCCCGTCGGCGGGTCGAGCACGACCATCACGTCGACGTTCTTGCTCGGGTCGGCGTGCGTGTACGCCTGCCCCTTGCGGCCGACCCAGTCGGTCACCGCGCCGACGGCCTCCAGGTCACCCGTCGCCACGAGCATCTCCACGATCGCCGCGGTCTCCCGCTGAGCGGGGGTCCAGGTCCGCAGGAACGTCGACAGCGTGTCGATCACCTTCGTAGTCGACCCCACGTAGGGGGCGGGCGTGCCGCCCAGGTACGCGCGGAAGTCGGAGGTCGGCGGCTGTCCGGGGAACGAGGACTCCTCAGCCCACCCGCCCGGCCCGAACTCCTTGCGGCGCGCGGGCTCACCGCCCCCGGTGACCTCCCACCAACCACTGCCGTCGGACATCCACTCCGACCTCGTCTCCCACGGGAGCACCACCGGCGGCGCCGCGTCCGACCCCACCTCCATCGCGACCGCCCACTCCTTGTTGTGCGTCCTGCGCACCGCCACCGCCGGATCACCCGCAGCCAACCCGCCCGCCCGCCGAGCCACCTCGGCCAACGGCCGCTCAGGCAGATCGGCAAGACGCCGCCAAGCAACGGAGAACACCTCCGCAACCACTTCATCCACATCGTGCGCCCGCACATCAAGCCTCCGAGCCACATACCGACTGATCGCCTGGTAGTGCACCCGATAGGCCGTGGCAAAGGCTTCTTCATCGCTCACGTGCAACAGGTGTCCGGCACGACCAACATCATCACACCCAACTCGCCATCACCCGGCCAACCAACGACGTAGCTGACCATCCACGACGTAGCTGACCACTCACATGACCATCCACAACGGGCCGACCACGACGAAACCACAAGCTTCCCCACCCAACCGCGGCCGATTTTACTTGGGGTTTTTGGCGCTAAACTCAGTCGGCCGTCAGCTGTTGAGCCTGCCGTTTTGGGCCGACGAGCGCCAAAAAGAGGCTCTTGATACCTATGTGTGGGTGCGGTCGGGTAGATCGGGGCGGTAGCCGCCCAACGCGAGCAGTGCCAGGGAGATCAGGGCGTCGGGATGCCTGAACCCGAACGCCATCCGGGTCAGTAGTC
>DATMCA010000197.1:0-6013 GCA_035559015.1 Umezawaea sp.
CCGGTAAAACCTCTCAAAAACATGCGGCATATCAGCATCCCCGATCCCCGGCCCGGAGTCCGCCACCTCCACCACCGCACTCCCATCACCGATCTGCCGCAACTCCAACCGCACGACCCCGTCATCCGGCGAGAACTTCACCGCGTTGTCCAGCAGGTTCAACACAGCCCGCTCCAACGAACTCGAATCCCCCAGCAACGACCAGGTCTGCAACCGAACGTCGAACCGAACGTGCGTCACAGCCCGCCGCCGAGCCCGATCCAACGCCCTCTCCACCACTTCAACGAGATCCACCGGCTCCTGCACCACCTGCGGCGCATCCTCCCGAGCCAACTCCACCAGATCCCCGATCAACGTGGTCAACTCGTCCAACTGAGCCCGCACGTCATCGTTGATCTCCGCCTTGTCCACATCGGACAACGTAGGAGCGTCCGGCCTCTCCGAAGCCAGCAACAGCTCCAGGTTCGTCCGCATCGACGTCAACGGCGTGCGCAGTTCGTGCCCGGCATCGGCCACCAACCGCCGCTGTCTCTCCTGCGACTCCGCGACAGCCCCCAACATCGCGTTGAACCGCTGCGTCAACCGCGCCAACTCGTCATCCCCGGTAACGGGAATGGGCCGCAGGTCCCCGGTCATCGCCACCCGCTCGGTGGCCTCCGACAACCTCTGCACAGGCCTCAACCCGGTCCGCGCCACGGCCGTCCCGGCCAGGGCGGCTACCAGCACACCCAACCCGCTGATCACGAACAGGACCACGTTGAGCTTCCCCAGCGTGGCCCTCAACGGCTTCATGGACTGCGCGATGACCATCGCCTGGCCCTCGTCGCTGTACGGCTTCGAGATCACCCGGAACCCGGTCCGGTCGTCCGTCCAGATGTTCTCCTCCAACTCCCCCTTCGCGACCTTCAGGTCGTTGGCGTTGGTGGGCGGAGGAGTGGCCCCCTTGGCGTAGAAGATCTGCCCGGAGGCGTCCAGCAGCCCGATCCGGATGTCCCCGGCCACGAGGAACGCGCCGGGGAACGACTGGAGGTCCTGACCGCCCTTCACCGAAGGGGTCTGGATGGCGTCGGTGACCCGCTGGCGGAGCGTCTCGTCCAACTGCGTGTACAGGTTCTGGCTGACCGTCATGTAAGCGCCGAGCGACACCACGGCGACCACCCCGGCCACGCAGAAGGCGGCCAGCAAAGTCACCCGAACGCGCAACGAGACCCGCTGGAACCTCCCGGTGGCGACCGGATCAACCGACGGCGCGGAGGTGATGATCACGGAGGCGTCTCCCGCAGCACGTAGCCGACGCCACGCACCGTGTGCAACAACCGCGACTCGCCTTCGAGTTCCGTCTTGCGCCGCAGGTACCCGACGTACACCTCAAGGGCGTTGCCCGAGGTCGGGAAGTCGTAGCCCCACACGTCCTCCAGGATGCGACCGCGGGTCAGCACCTGCTTCGGGTGCGCGAGGAACAGCTCCAGCAGGGCGAACTCGGTGCGCGTCAGGCTGATCGCCCGCTCGCCGCGCCGCACGTCGCGCGTGCCGGGATCCAGTTCGAGGTCGGCGAACTTCAGCGTGGCGCGCGCTCGTTCCGAGTCGTCCTGCTCGTTCGACGACCGCCGCAGCAGCGCCCGGAGCCTGGCGAGCAGCTCCTCCAGCGCGAACGGCTTCGGCAGGTAGTCGTCGGCCCCGGCGTCGAGGCCGGACACGCGGTCGGACACCGCGTCGCGCGCCGTCAGGACGAGGATCGGCAGGTCGTCACCGGTGCTCCGCAGCCTGCGGCACACCTCCAGCCCGTCGAGCCTGGGCATCATGACGTCCAGGACCATCGCGTCCGGGCGCGCTGTCGTCACCGATTCCAGCGCTTGCTGGCCGTCGCCGGCAGTTTCCACCTGGTAGCCGTTGAATTGCAGTGAGCGGCGAAGCGACTCACGCACGGCCCGGTCGTCGTCGACAACAAGGATGCGCATGGGGGTAAGTGTTGCCCCTCGTCCTGAGAGGCGCCTGAGAGGGAGCCCAACAAACCGTGTGAACTACGCGTCAAGTCCGTGCGCCACGGGGGCGTTCCACCTCCGCCACAGCGCGAGCAGGCGAACGGCCACGACCAGCGCGGACCCGGCCAGCGCGACAGGTTCCTCCGGGAACCCGAACACGCTCCCTCCCGCGACCACCAGACCACCCAGCAGGGCGGCCACGGCGTAGATCTCGCGGCGCAGGACCAACGGGATCTCCCGCAGCAGCACGTCCCGCAGGGCGCCGCCGCCGATGCCCGTGGTCATGCCGATCAGGCACGCCGTGTACGGCGGCGCGCCCAGCGCGAGCGCGGTCGACGTGCCGCCGGTGACGAACAGCCCGAGGCCGATCGCGTCCAGCAGCAGCACGGCCCGGCGGAGCTTCGCGACCTGCGGGTGGAACCAGAACACCAGCAGCCCCGTCACGCCGGGGACCAGCAGGTACGGCCACTTCGTCAGGCTGCTCGGCGGGTGCACGCCGAGCAGCACGTCCCGGATGATCCCGCCGCCGAGGGCCGTGGTCAGGGCCAGCACGATGACGCCGAACACGTCGAGCCGGGCTCGGACGGCCGCGAGCGCGCCGGACGCCGCGAACACGGCGATGCCGACCAGTTCCAGGACGATGAGCAACACGAGGGGCCAGGGTAGGTGCGCTAGAAGAAGTCGGCGAGGCGCGGGGTGCCGGGGGCCGCGACCAGCTGGTCCAGCAGCGGGGCGTCACCCGTCAGGAGTCCGGCGCGGCGCAGCGCGGCCGTGCCCTGCAAACCGGTGAACCACGGCCCGAGGGCCCTGGCCGACACCTGGACCGCCCCGGAGCCGCCGGGCTCGATCCACACCTCGCCGTTGTCCACGACGAGCCGCTGCCTGCCCGCGTGCCACGGGGCGTGCTCGTCGACGACGTCCAGGTCGACCGCGCCCGCCTTCAGCCCGGCCGCGGCGGGCCAGCCGCGCGCGGCGACGGCGGCGGGCAGGTCGACGACCCGCAGCAGCCACTGGTGCACCGTCATCCCGATGCGCATGGCCTGCGAGGTGAGCAGCCCGGTGAACGCCGGGTCCACCACCCGCACGTCGATCTTGTCCAGCACGCCCGCCCACGACGTCAGCTCGGCCAGGAGGGTGAGCTGCGCGTCCAGGTCGACGGCGACGAGGTCGTGGACCTTCAGCCCTTCGGGTTCGCGGTCGGCGGTCAGGTAGCCGCGCAGCGCGCCGTCGGCGTCGTGCACGAGCGTCGCGACGTCCAGGTCGAGCACCTTCTCCGGCTGGAACGTCGGCGCGTGCCGGTCGAGGAGTCCGTTCACGGTGGCCGCCACGCCGGTGTAGCAGGCGTGGACGTCCGCGAGGTCGGCCGCAGTGGCGCGACGGGTGGAGAGCCGGCGCGCGGCCCTGGGCGACATGAGCAGGCGGTCCATCGGGAAGATCAGCCGTTCGAACACGCCGGAGCGCTCCCAGCCGCGACCGCGGTAGAGGGCGGGCACGGTCGGGTACAGCGCGGACACCGACTGGCCCTGCTCGCGCATCGTCCGCAGCGCCGTGTCGAGCAGCCCCGACGCGACGCCCCGGCCGCGGGCGTGCGGATCGACCACGACGCCGCCGATACCGCCCATCGGGACCGCGCGGCCGCCGAAGAACTGGGCGAAGTCGTTGATCAGCAGCGACCCGAGCGGCTGCCCGCCGTCCAGGGCGAGCAGGCCGAGCCTGCCGGGCGTGACCAGCTCCTCCGGCGGCGGAGTCGTGCTCGCGAAGGCGAGCTTGCGCATCCGCACCACGGTGTCGCGGTCGTCCTCGGTGTACTCCCGAATCTCCACGCGGTCCTGCTTACCAGGTGAAGAACCCCTGGCCGGTCTTCCGCCCCAGTTCACCCCTGTCGACCTTGTCACGCAGCAGCGCGGGCGGGGTGAACCGCGGCCCCAGTTCCGCGGCCAGGTGCTCGGCGATGGCCAGTCGCACGTCGAGGCCGACGAGGTCGGTCAGCTTCAACGGCCCCATCGGCCAGCCGTAGCCGAGGCGCATGCCGGTGTCGATGTCCTCGGCACTGGCGACGCCCTCCTCCAGCATCCGGATGGCCTCCATGCCGACCGCGACCCCCAGGCGCGACGTGGCGAAGCCGGGCGAGTCGCGCACCTCGATGACGGTCTTGCCCAGCGCCTCGGCCCAGCCGCGGACCTTCGCCACCACGTCGGGCCCGACGCCCGCGTGGTGGACGAGCTCGACCAGTTCCTGGACGGGGACGGGGTTGAAGAAGTGCATCCCGAGCAGGCGTTCGCCGGGCAGGCCCTCGGCGAGGGCGGAGATCGAGAGCGAGGACGTGTTGGACGCCAGCACGGCCTGCGGGCAAACGCTTGCGACCTGGCTGAGGACTCGCCGTTTGAGGTCGGTGTTCTCCGGGACGGCCTCGACGACCAGTTCAGCTTCGGGAGGCAGGTCGGCCAGGTCTTCCACGACGGTCAACCTGGTCAGCAGGTCGGCCGGGGTGCCGGTGAGCTTGCCGCGCTCGGCGGCCTTGGTGAGCGACCTGGTCACGGCCTGGCGGGCGGCTTCGGCGCGGTCCGCACCGGCTTCCGCGAGCGTCACGTCGTGGCCGCCGGCGAGGAGGAGGTGCGCGATGCCCGCGCCCATCGTGCCGCCGCCGATCACCCCGGCGATCATTCGGCGACCACCTCGGCGGTGAACATCGCGACCAGTTCCAGGCCGCCGATCTCGGACAGGTTCGCGCCGGCGGCGTGCCATTCGGGCGACTGGAAGGCGGCGCTCATGACCTCCTCCGACTCGAAGTACATCTCGGCGACGACGTGCAGGTCGGTGTCGCCGAGGAAGCCGGGGACCAGGACCCGGTTGACCTTGGCGACCTCGGCGCGGATCAGACCAGGGGTTTTCCGCACGATCGGGAGGTGCGTGGAGAAGTACTTCTCGTCGAAGTCCGCCTCGTCGGCGGGCTTCTTGTAGAGGGCGATGTACTTGATCATGTGACACTTCCTCTTGCTTTTTGTTCTGGACTGTAACAGTGGAATTCGGTCTGGTTGTTGCTCGGACGGGAGTCTCCCGCAAGATGAAGGGGTGCGGATCATCCTGCTGCGACACGGCCAGAGCCTCGGGAACGTGGACGAATCGGCCTACTGCCGAGTACCGGACCACTCACTGCCCCTCACCACGCTGGGCGAACACCAAGCCCGGTCGACCGGGCCCGCTGTGCGGGAGTTGATCGGGGCCGGGCCGGTGGCCGTTTACGTCAGCCCCTACCTGCGGACGCGGAAGACGTTGGAGGGGTTGGAACTGGGCGGGCTGGTGGATCGGGTCGTGGCCGAGCCCCGGCTGCGGGAGCAGGACTGGGGGAACCTTCAGGATCCTGTGCAGCAGGAGGTGTTGAAGCACCAGAGGCACGCGTTCGGGCACTTCTTCTTCCGGTTGCCCAATGGGGAGTCGGGGGCGGATGTGGATGACCGGTTGGCGGCGTTCCTGGGGGAGCTGGAGATGCACATGCTGAGGGACGTGGGGCATCCGCGGACGGTGCTGGTGGTGTCGCACGGGTTGACGATCCGGTTGCTGTGCCGGCGGTTGTTCTCGTGGAGCGTGGAGCTGTTCGAGTCGTTGTCCAATTTGGATACCTGTGGGTATCGGGTGCTGGACAACGATGGGGGCGGGTGGAGGTTGGATCGGGCCTTTGAGCAGTGGCGGGAGTCGCCCGATGGGGAGAGTCAGGTGCAGGCTCGGGGGTGAGGGGGGTCCCGCGTTGGGCGGCTGCGGGTTCCAGCGTGGTGGCCGATGTGACTCGGGGCCCCTGGATCTGCCCCTTTGTCGGGCCTGAAAAGGGCGGGATCGAATGGCCGAAGCCGACGCATTTTCAGGGGCAAATCCCCCAACCACGCTTGTAGGTCCCCGTGTCGCTTGTGCGTCCAATGAGGACAGACCCCGTCGCAGTGTTCGCGGTGTGACGAGGTCCAGGGCCACGTCTGCACGGATGTCGCCCGTCTCCCCTGCATCACCATGACGACTACGGTTTTCATGTGGGCGCGGGC